>JASHTT010000033.1 GCA_030040415.1 Streptosporangiaceae bacterium
CGTGGCAGCCTTCAGCCCGCAGGCTGTCAGGCATTCGAGAGTGCCCGGCTGGCCGTAGCTCTCGACCGCTACCGCGCGGACGCCGAGGTCCCGCAGCACCTGGCACAGCAGCGCCAGTCCCTGGGTGAACCCAGCGCAGACCACGATGCGATCGGGCGTTGCCCGCACGCCCCGGGCGCGGGCGAGGTAGCCGGCCAGCGCGCTCCGCAATTCGGGCCGACCGCGGGGGTCGCCGTAGTCCAGCGCTCGGCTGGGTGCGCTCGTGAGCGCCTTGCGCGCAGCAGCCAGCCAGGCGGCGCGGGGAAAGGCCGACAAGTCCGGGCGCCCTGGCCGCAGGTCGTAACGCGCAGGCCTGCGACCGGCCGGCGCCGTGGGGCCCGCCGGCGAGACAGCCACCGGCGAGACAGCCACCGGCGAGACAGCCACCGGCGAAGCAGCAGCAGCAGCAGCAGTGGTGCTGGCGACGCGGGTGCCCGAGCCCTGCCGCGCCGTCAGCCAGCCCTCCGCGACGAGCTGGCCGTAAGCCTCGGCGACGCTATTGCGCGCGATGGCCAGGTCGGCAGCCAGCGCCCGGGATGACGGCAGCCGTGTCCCCGGTGCCAGCCGGCCGCTCCGCACGGCCTCCCGGAGCGCAGCCTCAAGGCCTGCCCGGACCTTCCTGCCGGCTAGCTCCAGGTGCAGGTCCAAGCCTGAAATGGCCCATGTCTTTTCCATAGAACTGGACCTTACTCGCGGGCCGCCTTCAGCCTAGTGTCGTTGGCATGACAGCAACCGAGCACAGAACACAAAACAGCAGCACGCCGGAGATCCCGGTCAGGCTGGACTTCGACGCACACGCGGACGGCTTTGCCAGGGCCTTGGCGCATCTGGACAAGGCGGCAACCAGGGAACTCGACAGGGCCGACATCGATCCGCTGCTGCGGGAACTGATCCGCATCCGCGCTTCGCAGCTCAACGGGTGTGCCTACTGCATCGACATGCACACCAAGGACGCCCGCGCCGCCGGCGAAACCGAACAACGGCTCTATGCCCTGGCGGCCTGGCACGAGACGCCGTTCTTCACCGAGCGGGAGCGAGCGGCGCTGGCGCTCACCGAAGCCGTCACGCTGATGGCCGGCGAGCACGTGCCTGCCGCCGACTACGACGCGGCCGCGCGGCAGCTAACGCCCGACGAGATCGCCGCTGTGCTCTCCCTCATCGTCACCATCAACGCCTGGAACGCGATCGGAGTGACCACGCGCGCCTGGGTCCCCGGCTCTTACGAACCCTGACGCGGGGAGCGGCGGGAAGCGAACCTCGATGGCCAGGCCGCCGCTGTCGGACGCGCTGGCGTTCAGCTGGGCACCGTGCGCGGCGGCGATCGCGCTCACGATCGACAGGCCGAGCCCTGGGCTCTCCCGCCGCTCCCCCTCCTCCACGCCGGCAGCCGTCGGGTCGCCGACGCGCCTCCCGCCGAGGCGCTCGAACGGCTCGAACAACCTGGCCACCTCGGCTGGCGGGATCACCGGGCCCGAGTTGGCTACCCGCAGCACCGCCTGGCTGAGGATGGTCCCGGTCTGCACGCTGACCCAGCCACCCGGCCCGTTGTGCCGGAGCGCGTTGTCGACCAGGTTCGCCACCAGCCGCTCGGTTAGCCGCGCGTCACCCATAGCCGGAACGGGTTCTTGGCCGCCACCGCTCACGGCAAGGCTGATGCCGAGGCGGCGCGCGTCCGGCAAGCGGGCGACGACCACGTCGGCGGTGATCGCGGCCACGTCTATCAGATCCCACTGATCCAGGCCCCGCTGGCTGCGCGCCAGGGTCAGCAGCGCCTCGATCAGTCGCTCCTGCTGCTCGCCGGCCGCGAGCACCCTCGTGCAAACTGCGCGCAGGCCCGCCAGCGTCGGCTCAGGGTCGGCGAGCGCGACCTCGACCAGCGTTCGCTGCCGGGCGAGCGGGGTGCGCAGCTCGTGCGAGGCGTTCGCGACGAACTGCCGTTGCGCCGCGAACGACCACTCCAGCCTGGACAGCAGGCCGTCGACGGTGTCACCGAGCTCCTTTAGTTCGTCGTCGGGCCCCGCGAGATCCAGACGCTGGTGCAGGTTGCTTGCCGAGATGTGCTGCGTCGCGACGGTGATGGTGCGCAGCGGCCTGAGCACGCGGCCCGCGATCAGCCAGCCGATTCCGACCGCGAGCACTGTCATGGCTGCGAGTGCCACGCCAGAACCCAGCAGCACCCGGCTCAGGTCACTGGCGTGCTGCGCACCCTTGATGAAGGCCGTGCAGTTCCTGATGTTCGTTGGGCCCAGCGGTGGATTGCCGGAGCTGAAGCAAAGCCGGCCGGCCGTCGTCCCTGCGGACAGGGAGCCGCCGCCGCCCGCGGACTGGAGCCGCGCCGGCCCGTTGGTCTGCAGCGTCAGGTAGACGATCGTGAGCAGGCCGACCGCAGACACCACGAACAGCCCGACGTACACCAGCGTCAGCCGCAGCCGCACCGTGCGCGGCAGGCGGCGCCACTGGCCGGCCAACCAAGCGCGGACGCGGGAAGGCAGCAAGCCCGGCCAGGGCCGGCTCACCGCGCGATCCGGTAACCGGCCTGGGCGACCGTGTCTATCACCGGCGGGTCGCCGAGCTTGCCGCGCAGCCTGCTGATCGTCACCTTGACCGCCGAGCTGAACGGGTCCGCCATCTCGTCCCAGACGCGCTCGAGCAGTTCCTCGGCGGATACCGCCCGGCCTTGCGCGGCAAGCAGCAGCTCGAGCACCCCGAACTCCTTCGGCCCGAGGTCCAGGCACCGCCCGCCGCGGCTCGCTAGCCGCCGTCCCGGGTCTACCACAATGTCGCCGCTGGCCAGCACCGGAGGGACCGCTGGCTGCGCCCGCCGCACCAGCGCCCTGATCCGCGCCACCAGCTCGGCGAACGCGAACGGCTTGGGCAGGTAGTCGTCCGCGCCTAGGCCGAGGCCGTCCACCCGGTCCTCGATCGTTGCCGCCGCCGTGAGCATGAGCACGCGGCTGCGGCAGCCGGCGGACACTAGCTCCGCGCAGACCTCGTCGCCGTGCCGGCCGGGCAGGTCACGGTCGAGCACGATCACGTCGTACCCGGTAAACAGCGCGCGGTCGAGACCCGCCACCCCGTCGAGCGCCACGTCGACTGCCATCCGCTCGCGTCGCAGCCCGACGCCGATGGCCTCCGCCAGCTCGGCATCATCCTCGACGACAAGCACCCGCACGCCCGGCCCGCCTCCACGACTCGACGTCGGCAGCAAGGCCAGCCTCCTCCCGGCGGCTCCAGGTGCGCTCAAGACAAGCTGGCCGGATCCTGCAAGGTAACCAGCGAGTTGACGCCGTTACGCTCCGAAATCTCGGCCAGCACCTCGTTGCCGACCCGCACGCCCGCGATCCTGGTCACCCTGCCAGAGAACCGGGTCGCGCTGGTCACCCTCGCCGTCACCGACTGCGGTCCGGCGCCGATCGTGATCGACCTCGGGGTGACCGCCGTGACGTCACCGCCAACCACGATGCTCGCGACACCACCGCCCGGCTGCCCGCCGGCAGGCTCGCCGCCACCGGGCTGGCCGCCGCCGGTTGACGGTGGCGGCGAGGACCTCGCGGTGAGGTCTTTCACCGCGAGCGCGCCGCCGACCCCGGCAGCAAGGGCCACGGCGGCGGTTGTCATCAGCCCCAGCAGCGCTCGCCTGCCGGGCAACAGTGCGTGTGGCGCTGCCGTTCCCGTACGCAGCTGATCGGCGCGATACTCCGGCCAGTAGTCGTCTTCCTCGGGCCATAGCTCGCTGGCCCAGTCCTCGCCACGCTCGGTCATGCCATCACCTTGGGACGGCGTGGGTTGCGTGCCGGTTACAGCAGCGGTAACCGCCGTGCAACCGCCCTCCGGCTAGAAACGGATGGCAACCGCACGGCTCACCTGCCGCAGCGGTCACATTCGACGGCATACGGGAGCGACTCACAATGACTGCGCAGGCAGGGGCACACTCCTCCTTCTTCTTCAGGTACCTGGGGCGCGAGCTAGGGCGGCGAGCGCGGCAGGCCACGGTGATCGCAATCGGGCTCGCGCTCGGCATCGGCTTGGTCATCACAGTCTCGGCAGCTGCGGCCGGCGTGAAGAAGGCTCAGGCCAGCGTGCTGCACTCGCTGTACGGGGTCGGCACGGACATCACCGTCACGCAGAGCCCGGCAGCCGGATCCGGGCTGGCCCAGCACCATACCCAGATCTCCATCCAGGGCCAGCCGGGCAAGGCGCCCACGGTGTGCATCAACGGCACGTGCAAGACCGGCAGCCAGACGCTGGACCAACTCGTCGTGGCACCGAACAGCCCGCCGATGAGCTACTCGGTGATCGACAAGATCGCCAAGCTGGCCCACGTATCAGCGGCTGCGGGCGGACTCCTCCTGGACGACACGCAGATCACGCTTAGCTCGACTCAGTTGGGGCAGCCGAAACAATTCACCGTCGAAGGCGTCGACCTCGCGCACGAGAACCTCGGGCCGCTGAGCTCGGGCACGATCAGCTCGGGCCACACGTTCACGACCGGCGACTCGAACTCCGACGTTGCTGTCGTCGACGCCGACTACGCCACCGCGCACTCGCTGAAGGTCGGGTCGGACATCACGATCGCCAAACACAAGTTCACGATCATCGGCCTCGTCAGCCAGTCGGAGGCCAGTAACCCGCCGCAGGTTTACATTCCGCTCGCCAGAGCACAGGCACTGGGCACCTTCCCCGGCGGCGGGCACCTCAAGGGCCTCATCGACACCGTCTACGTGACCGCAGCGAGTTCGTCTGACATCTCGGCGGTGCAGCACGAGATCTCCGCGCTGCTGCCGAAGGCCACCGTCACCACGCCGTCCAGCCTGGCCAGCCAGATCGACGGGTCACTGGGCGACGCGGCGCGACTGGCCGGGGACCTCGGCAGCTGGCTGGCCATCCTCGTGCTGATCGCGGCGTTCGCGCTGGCCGGGCTGCTGACGATGGCGGCCGTGACGCGACGCGCCCGCGAGTTCGGCACGCTGAAGGCGATCGGCTGGCGCAGCAGGCGGATCACCGGGCAGGTCATGGGCGAGTCGGTGACCACCGGGCTGATCGGCGGGGTCGCCGGGATCGGCCTCGGCTTCGGCGGCGCGGCGATCATCGACGCGGTCGCACCGAAGCTCACCGCCATCATCACCTCTGACGCCGGGCTGAAGTTCCTGTCGGCTGGCCCGGTCACCGCGGGCCCGGGTGGCTCGGGGTCGTCGAGCGGATCGCCAGCCAGCACGCAGAGCATCCCCGTGCACTGGTCGGCTGCCGTGACGATCGACGTGATCGTGATCGCGGTCTTGCTGGCCATCGTCGGCGGCCTGCTGGCCGGTGCCCTCGGCAGCTGGCGGATCGCTCAACTCCGGCCGGCTGACGCGCTGGCCAGGGTCGACTGAACGCAACCTCAAGGAGACTGACGCATGTACACGCTGACCGATGTCACCCGGCTTTACCACAAAGGGCGGAATGTCATACCGGCCGTGCGCGAAGTGAGCCTGCAGATCGCCGACGGTGACTGGCTGGCAATCCAGGGCCGCACCGGACACGGCAAGACGACGCTGCTGCAGTTGCTCGGCGGGCTCGACCGGCCCACATCCGGCACGATCGAGTTCGACGGCAGCCACCTGAACAGCATGCGCGAGGCGCAGCTCACGCGCTGGCGCGCCACCGCCGTCGGTTTCATCTTCCAGACGTTCAACCTGATCCAGACGCTGTCGGCCGCGGACAACGTGGAGGCGGCGCTGATCCCGCTGCGGATGGGCGCCGCCGAACGGCGTCAGCGCACGATGGCAGCGCTGGACAGCGTCGGGCTGGCCGACCGGGCCACGCACCTGCCGTCCGAGCTGTCCGGCGGCCAGCAGCAGCGCGTCGCGATCGCCCGGGCCCTGGTCAAGGAGCCCCGGGTGCTGCTGGCGGACGAGCCAACTGGCAACCTCGACGAGGGCACCAGGGACGAGATCATGGCGCTGCTCGAGAAGCTGTGGCGGGACATCGGCCTGACCATGATCCTGGTGACGCACGAGACGTCGGTGGCCAGGCGCGCGCGGCGGATCGCCGTGATGAGCAAGGGGCGGCTTGCCATCCGTGCTACGGAGGGAACGACAGGGCCAGGCGTAACTGCCGTTGCGCAGGAAGCTGACTGAGGCGGGTGC
>JASHTT010000345.1 GCA_030040415.1 Streptosporangiaceae bacterium
AGGTAGCTGAGCGAAGCAAGGGTGGCGACGTAGCGATGCGTCGTGCTGCGGGACAAGCCGAGCTTGCGGGCGAGCTCGCTGATGCCGAGCAGGGGCTTGTCGGGTGAAAAGGCGGCGAGGATCGCCAGGCCGCGTTCGAGCGACTGAGAGAACCCAGCCTCGGCACCTGTCTCTTGCATGTTCCAGATACTAGAACGCCGTACCGCACAGTGGCCGTTTTTGGCACCACGCTCTAACGGGGTGACTTGCAGGCGGGTTAGCCGTGGCTCGCGATAAGGGCCGTCAGCACGGTCAGCGTGATCGAGAGCGCGGCCGCGAACCCGTGCAGCGCGACCAGCCTGGGCGGGAAGTGCCACGCGAAGCGCGCGTGGTTCCTGACCTCATGGTTGTTGCGGATCAACCAGCCGAGCCCGACGCTCAGCGCGACCGCGAGGATGCCGAAAGCGATCCAGGCCAGCGGCCGGTAGTGCACGAACGTGAACATGAACCAGCAGGCCATGCCGGTGACGGCGAGTGCCGGGTGGGCGAACTCCAGCAGCGGGTGCTCGCCCGGCCGGGTGGTCACCCTGGCATGCGGGACGGGCGGCGGCAGACCTTCCGGGGTTAGCGGAATCGCCGCCATCCTCGGCGCTGCCGCGGATCCAGGCGGCCCGGCCGCCGCGAGTGACGAGGTCACCGCCGGGACCCCGGTTTCGGTGCCCGGTGCCGCTTCGTCCGGGCGGTCAGCCTCGGCTCGCCGGGCCGCGCCGCCGGCCCGCAGCAGCGTAACGCCAGCGGCGGCGGTCAGCGCCCACAACACCAGCGTCAGGATTGCCACCGCAAGCTTCCTCCGGGTTCGGCAGCTGTCACGTCGCGCTTCAGGCTAGCCGACCGCGGTGGCGCCGCTGCCGCCGCGTCAGGCCGGCCGTGACTCCGCGCGCTGGTCGGCGAGGCCGAGGGCGGCCATCCGGCGAGAATGCCCGTCCGTCAGCCGCGCGAACATCCTGCCGATGTTGCCGAGCTGGTCGGTATCGCCGCCGACCAGGAGGCTGGCCAGCGATTCCCGCTCAGCCGCGACCCGCTGGGCTTCGCTCAGCGCCTCGCCGACCAGCCGCCTGGCCCACAGCGCGAGACGGCCCGCCACCGCGGGGTCGGACTCGATGGCCTCCCGCACCCTCGTGACGATGTACTCCGACCGCCCGGCCTCGGCCAGCACTTCCTGCACGAGCCCCTCGGTCTCCGGATCGAGCAGAACCGCGATGGTCCGGTAGAAGTCGGCCGCGATCCCGTCACCGACGTAGGCCTTGACGAGACCTTCCAGCCAGTCCGCGGGGGCGGTGTGGGCGTGGAACGCATCGACAGCCGGCACGAAGGGCCGCATGGCGGCTTCCGGATCAGCGTGCATGTCCTCAAGCCGCCGGACCAGCAACCGGTAATGGCCGTACTCCGCGACGGCCATCTCTGCCAGCGCCACCTTGTCCTGCAGAGCCAGCGCTATTGAGGCGTCGTCGGACAACCTTAAAAACGCGCTCAACTCTGCGTACGCCAGCAGACCGAGCAGGTCGAGCACTCCCTCCATGCGCGAACCCGCCACGCATTGCATCATACGCAACACTCCCCGTAGTCAAAGCGGCCCGTTACTATGGCCTCGGCAGCTACTGCCCGGGGGCGACCCCGTTACCCCCTTGCGGCTGCTGGAGGAGCACGATGGCCGAACGTCCGCCGACCCTGGACGGGTCCCCATTCGTCTGGATGCTCCTCAAGCACGTGCTGCTCGGCCCCTGGCTGCGGCTGATGTTCCGGCCGAGGCCCATCGGGGCGGAGAACATACCCAGGGAAGGCGGGGCCATCCTGGCGGCGAATCACGTCTCGTTCCTCGATCCGCTGCTGCTCCCGCTGGTCGTGCCGCGGCGCAGGGTGATGTTCCTCACCAAGACGAAGTACATCGACAAGCCGCTGCTGCACAGCTTCCTCGCCGGCGCGGGCGTGATCCCCGTGGAGTCGGACAACCCGACGGCGGCCGGCGGCGCGGTGACAGCAGGCGTTCGCGCGGTGCGCGAGGGCCGGCTCGTGGGCATCTTTCCGGAGGGAACGAGGTCACCGGACGGACTGCAGCACAAAGCGAAGACTGGCGTGGCGCGGATCGCGATCGAGGCAGGCGTGCCGGTCATTCCCGTCGGGGTCATCGGAACCGACCAGGCGTTCCCGCGCGGGAAGAAGCTGCCCAGGCCACATGCGGCGCGGATCGTCTTCGGCGAGCCGATCCGCTTCGACCTGCCGCCCGAGGCGGCGAAGGACCCGGCAGTCAGCCGCAGCGCGACGGAGCAAGTGATGGCCGCGATCCGCGGACTGTCCGGGCAGCAACTCGGCGCGGACGTCACCCCGGCCATCTGAGCCGCATCCGTTAGATGTGACTTTCGTCCCTGTGCGGATCGCCTTTCGCGGTTAACGCTTTGCCTAGACCCGCGGGCCCGGATCTTCGGGCTTAGCAGCCGGGGAGGCAGGGCATGGCAAGGTCGCTGCGCGGATGGCACGTCGTAGTGGTGGGCGGCGGGGCCACCGGCGGCGGCGTTGCGCACGACCTGTCCCTGCGCGGCCTGCGGGTCACCTTGCTTGAGCGCGGCGAGCTGACGTCTGGTACCACCGGACGGCACCACGGAGTGCTGCACAGCGGCGGCAGGTACGCGGTGAGCGACCGCGAGTCGGCCACCGAGTGCATCAAGGAAAACCGGATCCTGCGCAGGATCGCGCCGGGCTCGTTCGAATGCAACGGCGGCTTGTTCGTCGCGCTGACCGACGAGGACATGGACCACGTGCCGTCGTTCCTGAACGCATGCGAAGCCAGCGGCATACCTACCACCGTGCACGAGCCCGCGGCGGCACTCCAGCTAGAGCCGAACCTCAACCCTGGGGTCAAGCTCGCGGTCGCGGTCCCAGATGCCAGCGTCGATCCGATGCGGCTCGTGCTGCGGTTCTTCGCCACCGCCCAGCGCAACGGAGCGGACTTGCGGACGTTCACCGAGGTAACCGGGCTTGTCCACAGCAACGGCATGGTCACCGGCGTCCTCGCGCACGACCTGGTGCTCCAACGCGACTACGAGCTATCGGCCGACGTCGTGGTCAACGCGGCCGGCCCGTGGTCTGGCCAGGTCGGCGCCTGCGCCGGTATCGATGTCCCGATGCAGCTTTCGCCGGGCGTGCTGCTCGCGGTGCGGGGCCGGTACTGCGGCCGGGTGCTGAACCGGCTGCACAACCCGTCCGACGGCGACATCATCTTGCCGCAGCGCGAACTCTCGGTCATCGGCACCACGTCCTGGGTCGTCGATGACCCGGACGTGCCGCCGGTGCCCGCAGATCACGTCGCGAAGATGTACGCCGAGGGCGCGAAGCTGGTTCCGGCCATCGCGTCAGCGCAGCGCCGCTCGGCGTGGTCGGCGGTGCGCCCGCTCGTCGCCAGCAGCACCGCGACTGCTGCCACCGGCAGGGAGCTGTCCCGGACCTTCCAGTGCTTCGACCACAAGCAGACCGACGGAGTGGAAGGCCTGGTGACGATCACCGGCGGCAAGGCAACCACGCTGCGCGCGATGGCGGAGTCGGCCGCCGACGTCGTTTGCGCCAAGCTCGGCATCGACGTTCCCTGCAGCACTGCGGACACGGTGCTCGCGCCGCACTCCGCCTACTACACCGAACGGAGCGCGCGCTATGGCACCTGAGAGCGGCACCGCGGTGAGCCGGACCTGGCGGTTGCGGGTGTCCCGGTGGCGGCCAGGCGACGCGCACCCGCACTTTGACGACTTCGAGGTCGGCGTCGGGGCGGACGCCACGCTGCTCGACGCGCTGCGCCGGGTCCGCAGCCACCACGACCGCAGCCTTACTCTCCGCTACTCGTGCTGCCACGCGTCCTGCGGTACGTGCGGGATGCGTGCCAACGGCCGCGAGGTGCTGGCATGCGTGACCAGGCTGGCCGATCTCGGTCCCGGGCCGATCCTCGTCGAGCCGCTCGGCAATGCCCGCGTGGAGCACGATCTCGTCGTCGACATGCGCGATCTGTACGTGAGCCTCGAACCGGCCGGCCGGCCGCTCGTCAGGCAAGACAGCGTGCTAGCTGGCCAGGACGAGACTGCTGCAAGCCCCGGATTCTTCCGGTACGAGGACTGCATCGAGTGCGGCCTGTGCCTGTCGGCCTGCCCGGTCGCGGCGACGGATCCGCTATACCTCGGGCCGGCCGCGCTTGCCGCTGCGTGGCGAGTGACGCAGGAGCCGCGCGGGGGCGACCCAGAACCGGTGCTGGCGTGGGTCGATGACGAGCAGGGCTGCTGGCGGTGTCACGCGAGCTTTGAATGCAGTGAGGCGTGCCCGTCAGGGGTCGATCCAGCCGGGGCAACGATGGCGCTTCGGCGCGAGCTGACCAGGCGCGAGCTCGGCCGGCTCACACGGCTAGGCAGGCGAGCACGATGACAAGCACGACGGTGCACACACGACCGACACGCGGCCGGGTCCGGGGCGTGCTCGCCTACGCGAACCTCAGGCGCAGGCACCTCGGCTCGGTAGCCTTCGTCACCAACAGGATCACCGGCCTGCTGTTGGTCGGCTATCTCTACCTTCATCTCGGCATCCTGTACTTGCTGACCGAGGGGCCGCGCTCGTGGACCACGGTGCTGCACCTGTTCAAGAACCCCGCCTTCCTCGGGCTGGAGTCGCTGCTCATCTTGTTCATCCTGATCCACGGGCTGAACGGGCTCCGGCTGGCACTCGTCGGCACCGGGGTCGGCGTGCGCCATCAGAAGGCCTGGTTCGCGACAGCGATGTCGGTCAGCGGCTGCCTCTACGTGGTCGTTGTCCTAGCGATGTACGGGGTGATCTGACATGGCCGCCGACCTCAACGATCGAGTCCGGCCCCGCGCGGTGCCCCCGTCCGGTCGCGGCGGGAGCCTGGCCTGGATTCTGCAGGCCGTCTCTGGCGTGGCGCTGATAGTGCTGCTGGGAGTGCACATCGTGGCCCAGCACTTCGTCGTCAAGGGCGGCCTGCGCGACTACGCGCAGGTCGTGAGCTACCTGTCGAACCCGCTCGTGCTGGCCGTCGAGAGCTTGTTCGTGGTCGTGCTGATCTGGCACGCGATGCTCGGCATCCGTGCGGTGCTGTTCGACTTCGGGTTCAGCGCCAAGACGGAGGCTGTGATCTCACGCTGCCTTGTCGCGCTCGGCCTGGCGACGGCCGGCTACAGCTTCTGGGTCATCGCGACGATCGCATCGGGGCGCTGAACATATGTCCACAAATACGTCCAGTTCGGTGGCGATTGACACTCAATTCGAATCGGCGTATGCCTTGAGTATACCTTCGGCGAGTTCTGGGCAGCGAGGGGCAGGTGAGTCCTATCGGACGTAATGACAGATAGTTCGGACACTGCGGATAAGGCGCTTAATCCCGTCCTAGTCGTATAAGGGTTATGCGCGCATGGTCGCGCGTAGGTGGGAGGTTAGGAGTGTCTGATATTACGCCGCTGCGCGGTGAAGGCCGCAGCGTCGGGCGAATCAGCGGCTTGTGGGGCGAGTGCATGGCCGAATTTCTCGGCACATTCGTCCTTATCGCGTTCGGAGATGGTGTGGTGGCGATGGCCGTCGCGGCGCTGCCTGGGTCCGGCCGTACCGCATCGCCCACGACCATCTTCGACGCGGCTGGTGACTGGCTGCTGATCACCTGGGGCTGGGCAATTGCGGTCGCCATGGCGATCTGGGTGGCGGGCGGGGTCACCGGCGCGCACATCAACCCGGCGGTCACCCTGGCACTGGCCGTCCGGCGCAAGTTCGCCTGGAACAAGGTTCTGCCGTACTGGGGCTCGCAGGTCGTCGGCGCGTTCGTCGGTGCCGCCCTGGTGTTCCTCGTCTACCGCAGCGCGATCAACGCGACTCTGCTGGCGGAAGGTGCGCATAAGAGCGCTGGGAATGCGCTCGCGACATATTCGATATTCGCGACGTTCCCGGCTTCTTACTTCCACGGATCGGTCTGGGGACCGCTCATCGACCAGATTGTCGGTACGGCATTCCTGCTTATGTTCGTGGTGGCAATCACGGACAACAGAAACCTGCTGCCTGCCGGAAACATGACACCGCTGATTGTCGGCTTCGCCGTCGCCGCAGTCGGCATGTCCTACGGCGCAAACGCCGGCTACGCGATCAACCCAGCACGTGATTTCGGGCCGCGCCTGTTCGCCTGGATCGCGGGATGGGGAAAGGTGGCGTTGCCTGGCACAGATCATACGGCGCCATTCATGTTCAGCAATTACTTCTGGATCCCGATAATCGGGCCCTTGATCGGCGGCATCATCGGCGTGCTGATCTACGACTTCTTCATCGGCGACGTGCTGCACGCACGGCTGTCGAAGGTCGAGACAGTCGAGGTTCCCGCGGGCGAAGCCGGCCCCGAGCACGCCACCGGAGAAGTGGTCTAGCGCCACTTCCGGACGGGCCACCGCGGCAGGTCAACTCCCGCCCGGTGGCCCGGCCGGGCGACAACCTGCCCCAAGCGACTTCAGGCCACTGGAGGAGGCCCAGCAGATGAAGAAGCTCATCAACGATCCGGCCGATGTCGTCAAGGAAGCCCTACAGGGCGTGGCCGCGGCGCACGGTGACCGGCTGAAGGTACTGACCGATCCCAACGTGATAGTCCGTGCCGACGCGCCCATCGAGGGCAAGGTCGGCCTGGTGTCCGGCGGCGGCTCGGGTCACGAGCCCATGCACGGCGGCTTTGTCGGCCCGGGGATGCTAGACGCGGCGTGCCCGGGAGAGGTGTTCACGTCACCGACTCCGGACCAGATGCTCGAGGCCACCAAGGCCGTGAACGGCGGCGCCGGTGTGCTGCACATCGTCAAGAACTACACCGGCGACGTGCTGAACTTCGAGATGGCAGCCGACCTGGCCAGAGCCGAGGACATCGAGGTCGAGGCCGTGGTCATCGACGACGACGTGGCCGTGCAAGACAGCCTGTACACCGCGGGGCGGCGCGGCGTCGGCACCACCGTGCTCGCCGAGAAGATCTGCGGCGCGGCCGCCGAGCAGCGCAGGTCACTCACTGACGTGGCAGACCTGTGCCGCAAGGTCAACGCCAATGGCCGCAGCATGGGCATGGCGCTCACCTCGTGCACCGTTCCCGCCGCGGGCAAGCCCACCTTCGAACTCGGCCCGAACGAGATGGAGATCGGGATCGGCATCCACGGTGAGCCCGGCCGCGAGCGCAAGGAAGTCGTGCCGGTGCACGAGATCGTCTCGATGCTGGCCACGCCCATCGTCGAGGACCTGCCGTTCGGCTCCGGCGACAAGGTGCTGGCGTTCGTCAACGGCATGGGCGGTACGCCGCTGATCGAGCTGTACATCGTGTATTACGAACTGCACCGGTTCCTGTCCGACCGGGGCATCGAGATCAGCAGGAACCTGATCGGGCCGTACATCACCTCGCTGGAGATGCAGGGCTGCTCGATCACGCTGCTCAAGCTCGACGACGAGCTGACGGCCCTGTGGGATGCGCCAGTGAACACTCCCGGCCTGCGCTGGGGTGCGTAAGTGAGTGTTTCCTACAGTCAGGTCACCGACTGGGTCAGTGCGTTCGCCGTGGCGGTAGCCGAGAACAAGGAGTACCTCACCGAACTCGACTCCGCCATCGGCGACGCAGACCACGGCATCAACATGAACCGTGGCATGCAGGCGGTCGTGGGCAAGCTCGGCGCGAGCACCGCCGACGACCAAACGGACATCGGGGCGCTGCTCAAGACCGTCGGCATGACGCTGGTGTCGACGGTCGGCGGGGCGGGCGGCCCGCTCTACGGCACCTTGTTCCTGCAGATGGGCGCCTCGGCCGCGGGCAAGCCGGAACTGTCACCGCAGGACTGGGCCGACGCGCTGGCAGCCGGCGTCGCGGGCGTGCAAAAGCGCGGCAAGGCCGAACGAGGCGACAAGACCATGCTGGATGCCCTCATGCCAGCCGTGGACAAGCTTCAGGACGCGCTGGCGAGCGGCGCCAGCTTCGACGACGCGGTGCAGGCCAGCGCGACAGCCGCGCAGGAGGGCATGACGGCCACGATTCCGCTGGTCGCGCACAAGGGGCGAGCGAGCTACCTGGGCGAGCGGAGCGCGAATCATCAAGATCCCGGGGCAACGTCGTCCTGGCTGCTGTTGCGCGCGGCGGCAGACACGTTCTCTGGCAACGGCGCGGATTAGGGAACGGAGACAGGAGAAGAGATGGCTGACTACGCAGGAGCGCTTGACCAGGGTACGACCTCGACCCGCTTCATGATCTTCGATCACCGCGGCCAGGTCGTGTCCATTGACCAGAAGGAGCACGAGCAGATATTCCCGAAGCCGGGCTGGGTGGAGCACAACGCCAACGAGATCTGGGAGCGTACCCAGGAGGTCATCGACGGAGCGCTCGCCAAGGCCAACCTGTCGGCCAGCGACCTCGCCGCGGTCGGCGTCACCAACCAGCGTGAGACCACCGTGGTGTGGGACAGGAACACCGGCGAGCCGATCCACAACGCGATCGTCTGGCAGGACACCAGGACCGACAAGATCTGCGACGAGCTCGCGGCGCACGGCGGCCAGGACCGGTTCCGCGGCGCGACGGGCCTGCCCATCGCTACGTACTTCTCCGGACCGAAGATCAAGTGGATGCTCGACAACGTACCGGGCGCCCGGGAGCGCGCCGAGGCTGGCGACCTCGTCTTCGGCAACATCGACACCTGGTGCATCTGGCATCTGACCGGAGGAACGCACGGCGGCGTGCACGTGACTGACGTGACGAACGCCAGCCGAACGCTCCTGATGGACCTGAAGACGCTGCAATGGGACGACGGGATCCTGGCCACGCTCGACATCCCCAAGTCGATGCTGCCCCAGATCCGGCCGTCCAGCGGGGTCTACGGCGAGGCGACGGGCACGCTGGCGGGCATCCCGGTTGCCGGCGACCTCGGCGACCAGCAGGCCGCGCTGTTCGGCCAGACCTGCTTCTCCGTCGGCGAAGCCAAGAACACTTACGGCACGGGGAACTTCCTTGTGCTCAACACCGGCACGAGCCCCGTGCCGTCGAAGAGCGGCCTGATCACCGGGGTCGGCTACAAGATCGGCGACCAGCCTGCCACCTACATGCTCGAGGGCTCGATCGCCATCACCGGAGCGCTGGTGCAGTGGCTACGCGACAACCTGAAGATGATCAGCTCTTCCGCAGAGGTCGAGTCGCTCGCCAAGACCGTCGACGACAACGGCGGTGTGTACTTCGTGCCGGCGTTCTCCGGCCTGTTCGCGCCGTACTGGCGCAGCGACGCGCGTGGCGTGATCGCGGGCCTGACCCGCTACGTCAACAACGGGCACATCGCGCGTGCCGTGCTCGAAGCGACCGCCTGGCAGAGCAAGGAAGTGGTCGACGCCATGAACGCCGACTCGGGCGTGGAGCTGACCTCGCTCAAAGTCGACGGCGGTATGGTCGTAAACGAGTTGCTCATGCAGTTCCAGGCGGACATTCTGGGCGTCCCGGTGATCAGGCCGACGGTCGCGGAGACGACGGCGCTCGGCGCCGCGTACGCCGCGGGCCTGGCCGTCGGCTTCTGGGCAGAGGTCGAGGACCTGCGCGAGAACTGGGGCCTGGACAAGCAGTGGGAGCCGGACATGGATCCCGCCAAGCGCGACCGGGAGTACGCATTGTGGAAGAAGGCAGTGACCCGCACGTTCGACTGGGTGGACTAGCCATAACCACCGGCGGAGCGGCGGCATGACCGTCGAGTGCGACGTCCTTGTCATCGGCGGCGGCTCGACCGGTGTCGGCGCGGCCAGGGACGCCGCGATGCGGGGGCTATCCGTAGTCCTCGCAGAGCGCGGCGACCTGGCCACCGGCACCACCGGCCGGTTTCACGGGCTGCTGCATTCCGGCGGCCGCTATGTCGTCAAGGATCCCAAAGCGGCACAGGAGTGCATCGGCGAGAACATAGTGCTGCGCCGGATCGCCGCCGACTGCATAGAGGACACCGGCGGGATGTTCGTCACCACGCCGATCGACGACCCTG
>JASHTT010000346.1 GCA_030040415.1 Streptosporangiaceae bacterium
TGGCGGGCAATCCGGGTCTGCTGATCGCCAGCTACGTCGGCCAGCAGAGCCCCGGGCCCGGGCAGCAAGGCGACGGAGCCGGGAGCGGCGGGTGACCACCGGCGCGCGCTACCTGGCGCGCACCCTGGATGCCTACGGGGTCACCGCGGTGTTCTTTGTGCCGACGATCCTCAGCAAGACGCTGTACGAGATGGAGCAGAGCACTCCGATCCGGCGCATCCTGACCCATGGGGAGAAGGCCGCCGTCTACATGGCCGACGGCTACGCACGGGCCAGCGGCAGGCCAGGTGTGTGCATGGCACAGACGGTCGGCGCGGCCAACCTGGCGGCCGGGCTGCGAGACCCGTTCCTCGCGTGTTCCCCGGTTGTCGCGCTAACCGGCGGGCCGTATCCGTGGAGTGTCGGCCGCAATCAGTACCAGGAGATCGACGACCTGCCGCTGTTCCGGCCGGTGACGAAGGCGAGCACGCGAGTGCCGGGCGCACGGCGGCTGCCGGACCTGGTGGCTGCGGCGTTCGCCACCGCGACGGCTGGCCGGCCAGGGCCGGTGCACCTGGAGGTCGACGGGCACTCAGGCGAGGGTGTCGAGGATGGTGACGTCGAGGCCGACGTGCCAGTGCCTGATCCGGTCATCGTGCCGCGGCTGCGCAGTCGCGCTCCGGCCGGCCCGGTGGCCGCCGCGGCGCGGCTGCTCACTCAGGCCAGCAGGCCGGTCATCGTGGCCGGCGGCGGGGTCCGCTGGTCGGGTGCCGGGGCGGAACTGCGTGCGCTCGCCGAGGCCCAGCAGGTCCCGGTCGCGACGTCGCTGAACGCCAAGGACCTGCTGCCTGGTGACCACCCGCTGAACGTCGGCGTACCTGGCCTGTACTCGCGCGCCAGCGCGAACCAGGTGCTGCTCGAGGCCGACCTCGTGCTGTTCGCCGGCAGCAAGACCGGCAGCCAGGTGACGCTGAACTGGCAGGTGCCGCCTGCCCGCACCCGCGTCATCCAGCTGGACATCGATCCGGCCGAGATCGGCCGCCACTATCCGGACACGCTAGGCCTGCTCGCCGACGCCAAGCTCGGTCTCGCCGACCTGACGGCCGCCGTGGGCGCCGATGTCAGTGCCGCGCGGGCGGCCTGGGCGCGCCACGCCCAAGACCTCGTGGCGCGCTGGCGAGCGCAGGCGGCCGGGCTCATGGCGAGCGACCAGGTGCCGGTCCGGCCAGAACGGCTCGCCGCCGAACTGACCGTGCACCTGCCGGACGACGCGCTGCTGGTGTCCGACACCGGCCACGCCGGCATGTGGACCGGTGGGTTCGTTGACCTGACCCGCCCGGGGCAGGGGTACATCCGCGCGGCGGGGTCGCTCGGCTGGGGCCTGCCCGCCGCGCTGGGCGCTCAGCTCGCGCAGCCGGGCCGGCCGGTCGTGCTGTTCACCGGGGACGGCGGGCTCTGGTATCACATCGGCGAGCTGGAGACCGCCGCCCGCTGGCAGATTCCCGCCGTCATCGTGGTGAACAACAACCGCTCGCTGAACCAGGAGATCAACGTCTATACCGGCGCCTACGGCGGCCGGCTGCACGGCCGGCACGGCGAACTGTGGCAGTTCAGCGACACCGACTTCGCCTTGGTGGCGGAGTCCATGGGCGTGCTCGGGCTGACCGTGACCAAGGCGGCGGGCTTCGCGGCCGCCCTCGAGAAGGCGCTGGCCAGCAACGGTCCGGCGGTCATCAACGTGCTGACCGACATGCAAGCGCTCGCGCCGCGCGGCGTCACCGAGCCAGCCGACGAAGGGACGCGACCGTGACCGTCAGCTTCAGCTACGACATCGTTGCAGACTGGGAACGGCTGCCGCCGGGGATCAGCCACCGCGACGTGTCGGCCGTCGGGATCGACTCGAAGGATCGCGTGTACGTGCTGACCAGGTACGACTCGAACGTGCTCGTGTACGAGCGGGACGGGTCTTTCGTGACAGCGTGGGGCGGCGAGGTGTTCACCAACCCGCACGGTCTCACCGTCGGGCCTGATGACTCGGTGTACTGCGTTGACAACGGTGACCACACGGTGCGCAAATTCACCCCCGACGGCAAGCTGATCATGACGCTCGGACGGCCGGGACAAGCGTCGAACACCGGCCACAAGAGCGGCGTTCCCTTCGTCGTGCACAACGTCGAGACGGTCACTCATCCCGGACCTCCGTTCAACGGCTGCACCAACCTGGCCATCGCTCCGGACGGGCGGCTGTACGTGGCCGACGGGTACGGGAACTGCCGGGTGCACGTGTTCGACGCGGACGGTGAGCTGCTGTTCTCCTTTGGCGAGGTCGGTGTCGGGCCCGGCCAGTTCCATTTGCCGCACGGCATCGCGATCGGCACGGACGGCCGGGTCTACGTGTGCGACCGGGAGAACGACAGGATCCAGGTCTTCGACCTCGATGGCGAGTACCTGACGCAGTGGACCGACGTGCAGCGGCCTTGCCAGGTGGCGGTCGACCGCGACGGCTACGTATATGCCGCGGAACTGTGGCGGCCGAAGGGCAAGGGCTCGTTCACCCGCGGGTTCATGCCCGAGGACCGGCCGGGCCGGGTCACGATCTTCGACGGCAACGGCTCGATCGTCGCCAGGTGGGGCGCCAGCACGATCAACCGCGCGGCACCGGGCTGCTTCATCGCCCCGCACGGGATAGCTGTCGACTCCCGCGGCGATGTGTACGTGTCCGAGGTCACCTACACCTTCGGCATCAAGGCCAACGGGCTCAGCGACGATCACGCGGGCCACCAGCTGCAGAAGTTCGTCAGGAAGGGAACGAGCCCGTGAGGCCCAGCAGATGAGACACAGCGCCGGGCGCATCCTGGTCACGCACGGCGGTAACCTGCCGCGCCCGAGGGAGTTTGACGAGCTGCTGCTGACCAGCAGCCCGGTAGTGACCACCGAGATCGCCGAGCGGCTGCCGGCGGCCGTGCAGTACGTGGTGGAGCGGCAGCTTGACTGCGGCGTCGACGTGCTGAACGACGGCGAGTACGTCAAGGCCGCCGGCGGCGGGAACTACACCGGGTACATCCACCAGCGGGTGACCGGCTGGGAGCAGCTGCCGGTCGATCCGGCCAAGCCGCGCAAGCGGGAAGGCGTCGGCGCCCGGGAGCGGCGGATGTTCCCGGGCGTGTACGAGTCCGGGCTCTGGCTGTCCGGGTCTGGCGGCCCGGTGCGGCCGGGCTTCTTCAAGCCGGGCCGGCCGGCCGAACCCGACACCGAGCGGGTCTGCACTGGCCCGGTCCGCTATACCGGGCAGGCTGCCATCCAGGCCGACGTCGACGCGCTGACCAAGGCGCTGGACGGCAGCGACGCCGAGGGCTTCGTGGCCGCGCTGGGCCCGCTCAGCCTGGGCGCCGGGGCCAGGAACGAGCACTACGCTAGCGAAGCCGAGTACATGACGGCGGTCGCCGAGGTCATGCGCGAGGAGTACAAGGCCGTCACAGACGCGGGCCTGATCGTGCAGATCGACGAGCCCGAGTTCGCCACGTCCTGGCAGTTCTACCCGGATTGGGACGTCGCAGCGTACCGCCGCTACCTGCGCTCGTGCGTGGAGATCATCAACCACTCGCTCAGCGGGCTGCCCGAGGAACAGATCAGGTTCCACACCTGCTGGGGCAGCGGCCACCGGCCGCACGTCACCGACATCGAACTGCGGCACATCGCCGACCTGATGCTGCAGATCAACGCACAGGCCTACTCGGTCGAGGCCGGCAACGTCCGGCACGCGCACGAGTGGACGGTCTGGCAGGACGTCAAGCTCCCGGACGGCAAGATCCTGGTGCCCGGCGTGGTCAGCCACGCCACCGACCTAGTGGAGCATCCGGGACTGGTGGCCGAGCGGCTAGTGAACTTCGCCAGCGCCGTCGGGCGGGAGAACCTGCAGGCCGGCACCGACTGCGGGATCGGCTCGCGGGTCGGGCACGAGGACGTCGCATGGGCAAAGCTGCAAGCCATGGCGGACGGCGCTGCGCTCGCCAGCGCCCGGTTGTGGCGACGGAAGGGAGCTGACTCATGAGCTGCGACCTGCTGGTGCGCGGACACGTGCTGGATCCGGGCCAGGGCCTGGACGGCGCGCTGGACATCGCGATAACGGACGGGAAGATCACCGAGATCGGCGCCGGCCTGCCGGCCGAGGACGCGGGTCGGGTGATAGACGCCACCGGGCCTGGCCGGCACGTCGTGCCCGGCCTGATCGACATGCACGCGCACGTGGCCGCTGGCGCGACGACCCTGGGCGTCGGCATGGGCTGCTGCGACCCGGACGCTATCGGCGTCCACTCGGGCGTCACCACTGTGCTCGACGCCGGGTCGGTCGGAGTCGCGAACCTTGGCGTGTTCCCCGCGCACATCCTGCCCGCGGCGCGCACCAGAGTGATTGCCTATGTCAACGCTGGGTCGTTCGCCCACTCGATGCCCGGGCCCGCGGACGTTAACCGGATCGAGGACGTCGACAGGGCGTCGCTGGAGAAGTGCGCGGAGCACAACCCGGGCCTGATCTCCGGAGTCAAGCTCAGGCTGGTCGGCCCCATCATGGCCGAGATCGGCGAAGACGTGATCAAGGTCGCGAAGCAGGCCGCCAGGGACCAGCACGTTCCGCTGATGGTGCACATCGGCGACTTCACCGCCAAGACGGCCTCCGCCATCAGCCGGGCGGGTGAGCTGACCAGGTTCCTGCTCCGCACGCTGGAACCCGGCGACATCCTGACGCACCTCTGCACGCCGAACGCCGGCCGGGTGCTGGACCCGGCGGGCGAGCCGTTCGCCGAGGTCGCCGAGGCCAGGGCGAACGGCGTGGTGCTCGACGCCGCGCTCGGCCGCGGCAACTTCGGTTACGACGTCGCCTGCCGCCAGGCGGAACTGGGCCTGCACCCGGACACCGTCAGCAGCGACCTGACCGCGCTCGGGCAGAGCTTCCACAGCCTGCTGGAGTGCATGGCGAAGTTCATGGCGGTCGGCTACTCGCTCGCCGACGTCGTGCGGATGACCACGGCGAACTCGGCAGCGGCGATCGGCCTCGCAGACGAGGCGGGCGCGATCGCCGTCGGCCGGGAAGCCGACCTGACGATCGTCGACGTGGTCGAGGGAGACTTCACCTTCACCGACACAACGGGCCAGGCGTTCCGCGGCAGTCATGGCCTGGCGCCTGTGCAGACGATCCGGGCCGGGGAGTTGTACGCGCCAGGATGGGGCACCCACCGGTGGGGCTGGCTGCCCGCGACGGCGTGATCTGGGCCGCCTCCTGCCGCTGTCGGTAGTCTTCGCTACCGTACCGGCATGGACGGTGCGCAGAAGTTCCCGGTCATCCGGCAGACGGTGCTGGACACCACCGACCCTCGCGGGCTGGCCGAGTTCTACCGGCAGCTTTTCGGGCTGGACTACCGGCCAGGTGACGAACCACCGCCGCCCGGTCAGCCAGACGAGCGCGGCGACGATTGGCTGGTGCTGCGCAACCCGGCCGGCGGCGGCGAGACGGGGGACCTGGCCTTCCAGAAGGTCGACGAGCTGCCGAGGTCGACCTGGCCGGACGGCGGGATCCCGCAACAGCTGCACCTGGATACGACAGTGCCCAGCGCGGAGGACCTGGCCGTGCAGCACGAGCGGGCGCTGGCGCTCGGTGCCACGATGCTGCTCGACCGGTCAGATGACCCCGGCGAGCCGCTGTACGTCTACGCCGACCCGGCGGGCCACCCGTTCTGCATCTTCGTCGCTTAACCGCCACGGCGCGGCGCGGCAAGGACGCTAACGGGGAATCACCGGCAGCGTGATGAACGACGGCCGCGTCACGTCGTGGCAGATCGTCTGCTCGGCCACGACGAAATCCCGTTCGGTGGCGGTCGCGGCTGGCGCGCCGTTGCCCGGATTCCGGTCGAAGCACGGGAAGTTCGAGCTGGACACGTCGACCCGGATCCGGTGTCCCGCCTTGAACACCTGGCTGGTCGCGATCAGGTCGATCGTGTACTCGACCACCTCGGCCGGCGTGATCGGCGCGGACCGTCCCGTGCCGTCCCGGTACCTGGCGCGGACGATGCCGTCGGCCACCCCCATAGCCCGCCCGTCCGGCCAGACGTCCACCAGCTTGGCGGTGAAGTCGGTGTCCGCCGCCGAGGTCGCCGCGTGCAGTGTGACGATCAGCGGACCGGTCACCTCGAGGTCTGCCGCGAGCACCGCGCTGGTGAACGACAGCACGTCGGGCCGCTCCTCAACGCGGCGCTGGTCGCGCGGCCCGGCCATCCAGCTCAGCCCGCCGGCGGCATCGCCCGTCATCAGCGTGAGGCCGCCAGCCGACGGCACCGGGTCCGCCGGGTCGTAGCGGTACCGCGATACCGGTGCGCTAGCCGGCGGCTGCGCGGCCGACAGCGATCCGTCGGCGTGCAGGTACCACCGAGTCCACTGCGTGCGGGCCAGCGGCCAGTCGTCCTCGTCGCGCCACACGTTGTCGCCCATGACGAACAGCCGCACGCGCGGAGACTCCGCGGGATCCGGGCGGTCGTCCCGCCGGGCAGCGCGGTCACCTTCGGAGCCATCGCCTGCCACGTGCCGGCGCAGGAACGCGATCTGCCGCTGCTCGAGGCCGATCGCCAGCGCGGCAGCGCCCGGGCCGAAGTGCAGTTCACCCGCCATGCCGGTCTGGTCGGAGTGCGTCCAGGGGCCGATCACCAGCGCCTGGCCGAGCCGCGCCTGCTCGGTCGCGGCCGACCCGCGCAGCGTGACGTAGTTGTCCAGGGTGCCGCCGAGGAACAGGTCGAACCAGCCGCCGACGTGCAGCGCCGGCGTGCCGATCCGGTTGCGGTCGGCGGCGTAGCGCAGGCCGGCCCAGTAGTCGTCGAGCTGCTCGTGGTCGAGCCAGCGCCGCCATGACGGGAGGATGGCGCTGACCGCGGGCATCTCCCGCAGCGGCAAGTGGCGGTAGCTGGCAGGCACGTCAGCCAGGTGCGCGAGCAGCGCGGGCAGGTCGGAGGACACGTCCTCGCCAGCGGCCGCGCGGTACATGAGCTGCTGCGCCGACTTCATCGTGTGCCAGCCGAGCAGCTGGCCGAGCTGGACAGCGCCCTGCCGGTAGACCAGGCCGCCGTAGTAGTCGGCTGGCGTGACGACCGGCAGCAGGCAGCGCAGCGCTGGCGGTGCCCGCACGGCCGCGGCGAACTGGACCATGCCGAGGTAAGACGAGCCCCACATGCCAACGCGCCCGTCGCACCAGTCCTGCCGCGCGCACCACTCGATGCTGTCCACGCCGTCGTCGGCCTCGCTCTCGAACGGGGTGAAGTCGCCGTCCGAGGCACCGGTGCCACGGCAGTGCTGCAGCACGACGGCGAACCCGGCGTCGACCGCAGGCAGCACCGGCGCGGCGCGGACCATCGGCTCACCGTACGGCGTGCGCACCAGCAGTGCCGGGAACGGCCCGCCGTCTGCTGGCCGCCAGACGTCCGCGCGGAGCACGGTCCCGTCGCGCATCGGCACCGCGACGTTGTGGTCTCCTATCAGGGGAACGGGTGCCAGACTCAACTCTGCCATCGCTGGTTCCTCGTGTCCGGTGCTGGTCGCAATGTTCGGCAAGGCATGATTGCCCGCGGGCCGGCCGGTCTGGCAGTGCCAATTCCGTGACGCGGCGATCAATTCCTGGGTCAGTGTCCGTCTAACTACCGACGATGGCGACGGAGGTGCGTGCGATGCGCAAGCTCGTGCTGCAGGCGGCAGCGATCTCGGTAGACGGCTACATCTGCGAGGAGGGAACCGAGTTCTGGCGCTCGTTCGGCCCGATGGCGGTGCCTGCGGCGGCCGATGACGACGAGCTCGAGGAACTCTTCTTGTCCCGGCTGCGGCACGCCGGAACGCACATCATGGGGCGCGTCACCTACGAGGCGATGGCCAAGACGTGGCCGGAATCGACCATGGCGGTCGCGCCGATCATGAACAACACGCCGAAGGTAGTGTTCTCCGCGACCCTGCAGACCGCGGTCTGGCCCGAAGCGCGGATCGCGCGCGGCGACACCGCCGAGGAGATCGCGCGGCTCAAGGCCGAGCCGGGCGGGCCTATCGTCGCGCACGGCGGTGCCAAGTTCCTGCAGTCGCTGGCCAGCCTCGGCGTGGTGGACGAGTACTGGCTGTACGTCTATCCGGTCGCGGTCGGCAGCGGCACGCCGCTTTTCACCGATGCCGGCCAGCCTCGCGGGCTGCACCTGACCTCTGGCAGGGCTTTCCAGTCAGGCGTGCTGGCCCTGGAGTACCGGCCGATGACAGCGGCGGAACTGCAGGCCATCGTGCCCGTCGCCGACACGGGCCCGGAAGCGCACGCGGCGTACGAGGCCGAGCTCCGCGCCACGTCG
This sequence comes from Streptosporangiaceae bacterium, assembly GCA_030040415.1. Taxonomy (GTDB): domain Bacteria; phylum Actinomycetota; class Actinomycetes; order Streptosporangiales; family Streptosporangiaceae; genus JAJYUU01. The sequence continues at coordinate 8,340 of JASHTT010000346.1, forward strand.
GCGCACTGACCCGGCGGGCGCCACTAGTCGGGGTCGCTCGGGTGCCTGGTGTTGAGCTTGATCCGCCGGTGCACGGCGACCCGGGGCTCCTCCAGCGCGATCGCGGCAGCTGGCAGGCCTGGCCTCGGACGGCGGGGCTCGCGGACGCCGGCCGGCGGCGGCTCTTGCGGCCTGCGGCGGAACCTTCGCACGACGCGGAACCTTCGCGCAACGCCGTATACCAGGCCGCGTAGCGGCCCGGCGGCGGCATGGCGTCGTTCTCGCGCCATGGCTACATTATGGACCCTGACAGCCCCTGCACGGACCGCCGCGCACGGCTGCGAGGAGGCAGACTCATGGCTGCTCCGGCTCAGCAACCCGGGGGTTCGGGTTACGCCGTGGTGCGGCGCAGCGAGTGGCGGGTCGGGAGGCAGCTATGACCGACGCGGGCGGGCGCGCAGCGATCATGGTGCCGGGAGGCGGCTCCACCGCCGACGTCCCGTTGCTGGCGTACGCCCGGGTGGCAGCTACCCGGCGGGGCAGTCACGTGCACCGGATTGCCTGGAACGCGCCGGTCGATTGGGACTCCCGGCACGCCTTTGTCGCGGCCCGGGTCGCCGCCGCGCTCGACGAGGTGACGGACACCACCGGTGTGGTCGCGCCGGTGCTGTTCGCCAAGTCCCTCGGCTCGCTCGCCGCACCGCTCGCCGCGGACCGGGGCCTCGCTGCCGTGTGGTTCACGCCGCTGCTGACCGACGAGCCGACGGTCGCCGCGCTGCACCGGGCTACGGCGCCGTGCCTGGTGATCGGCGGCACGGCAGACCCGTGGTGGGACGGGGCGGTCGCCAGGTCGGTCACGTCGCATGTCGTCGAGATCGACGGGGCGGATCACAGCATGCTGGTGCCGGGCCCGGCATCGGTGTCGGCGGCTATTCTCGGGCAGGTGATGGACGCCGTGGAGCTGTTCCTCGATGAGCAGGTCTGGTTGCCAGACCCGGCTGCCCTGGCCAGGCCATGAGTTCGCCCAGGCCGTGGTTGCCGCGTCGGCAGTGGACGCCTGCCCGCACGTTCCTGTCCTTGATCGTGACGCTCGCGGTCGCCGCCTTCGCCTGGTGGGTCGGCGGATACCTGGCGATGATCGTCGTGCTGGTCGTCGGCCTGCTGATCACCTCGTACTTCGGGACGGTGCGGTTTTCGAATTGGCAGACTGGCAGGCCATCGCGGATCCGGCGGGAAATCGCCGAAGGGATCGTGACGCCTCCCGAGGACGTCGACGCGGCGCTCCGGACGGGGCCTGACGCGGTCGAGGACTGGCTGCACGAGCGAGTTCTCGACGACAAGAAGGAACGGCACGGCGAGTCTGGCTGACGTGCGCCGGGACCGCGCCCGGTCAGGTGTGCTGCGACAGGCTGAACCAGTTGCCCGAGTCGTCGCGGAATACCGCCTCGATACCGTATGGGCGCTCCGCCGGTTCCTGCAGGAACGTGACGCCGCGGCCGGACAACTCCTCGAAGGTCTTGCGGCAGTCGTCGGCCTCCCACACGCCGCCGCCGAACGCGCCCTTGGCGATCAGCTCACGCAGCTGGCTGGCGGTCTGTTCGTCGTGTCCCATTTCCGGCGCGGCCAGGATGAACTCGAGATCCGGCTGGCCGGGCGGGGACACGGTCAGCCAGCGGAAGCCCCGTCCCGCGCCCTCGAAGTCGGCGCCCATCACGACGTCGACGCGCTCGGTGAAGCCGAGCACCTCGGTGTAGAAGCGCTTGGCCGAGTCCTGGTCGAGTACGAGCACGCCCGCGTGCGACAGCCTGGTTATCACTGGTTCTCCTTCCGTCCCGGCTTACGCTAGCGGTCCCGCCACCTCCAGGGCTTCTCCGTGATTGCGCACTGCCGGCGGCGGTGCACTCCACATCAGCACCATGCAGCCGGGTACCGGTGGTGGCCCGCCGCTGGCACGCGACCGGCGCTGGTACTCCGACGGGGAGCAGCCGGTCAGCTCGCTGAACCGGGAGCTGAACGAGCCGAGACTGGAGAACCCGACGAGGACGCAGACCTCGGTGACGGTGAGATTGGCCGTGCGGAGGAGTTCGCGAGCGCGCTCGACCCGCCGCCGGGACAGGTAGTCGCTTGGCGTCGCGCCGTAGGCTGCCCGGAACGCGCGGATGAAGTGGTAACGGGAGTACCCGGCGTGCGCGGCCATGGCGGTAACGTCGATCCCGGCGGCGAAGTCGCGGTCGATGAGGTCTCGCGCGCGGCGCAGGCTGGCAAGCCGGGTGGTGGCTGGCGGGCGGCCCATGGGGCCAGGGTAGAACGACGCGGCCCTAGCGCAGCTGGTTGATGCGGATCAGGTTGCCCGCCGGATCGCGGACCGCGCAGTCACGAATCCCGTACGGCTGCTCGGTCGGCTCCTGAACGACGTCGGCACCACTGGCGGCGAGGTGCTCGAACGTGTCGTCCAGGTTCGTCGTGGCCAGGGTGATGATGCCGTAGGTGCCCTTGGCCATCATCTCGGCGATCGTGCGCCGCTCGTCGTCGGTGATGCCGGGATCGGCGCCCGGCGGGTACAAGACAATGGAGGTGCCCGGCTGACCGGGCGGCCCGACGGTGATCCAGCGCAGCCCGGCGTAGCCGACGTCGTTGCGGATCTCGAAGCCCAGGACGTCCCGATAGAACGCCAGGGCGGCATCGGGATCGTCCTGGGGCAGGAAGCTCGCGTTAATGGTCAGGTCCATGCCGGTCATGCTAGGTGCGGCGGGATGGCCACGCTTCTCGAATCCTGATCGGCCTGGTCGGGGCTGCGGCCAGCTGCCCGCGTGGCGGTCAGCCGCGGGCGTAGGCGGCCAGGTGCTCGCCGGTCAGGGTGGAGCGGGCCGCGACGAGGTCGGCTGGCGTGCCCTCGAAGACGATCCGGCCGCCGTCATGGCCGGCGCCGGGGCCGAGGTCGATGATCCAGTCGGCGTGAGCCAAGACCGCCAGGTGGTGCTCAATGATGATCACCGATTTGCCGGCGTCAACGAGCCTGTCGAGCAGGCTCAGTAGCTGCTCGACGTCGGCGAGGTGCAGGCCGGTAGTTGGCTCGTCGAGGACGTAGATGCCACCCTTGTCTGCCATGTGGGTCGCAAGCTTGAGACGCTGCCGCTCGCCGCCGGACAGCGTGGTGGGGGGCTGGCCGATGGTCAGGTAGCCGAGCCCCACGTCGGCCAGCCGGCCGAGGATCACGGCCGCGGCGGGCACGGCCGCGGAGGTGCCGAAGAACTCCTTCGCGTCGGTCACCGGCATCGCGAGCACTTCGCTGATGTCGCGGCCGCCGAGGTGGTACTTCAGCACCGACGGCTCGAACCGCTTGCCGTCACAGTCCTCGCAGGTAGTGGCCACGCTCGCCATCATCGCCAAGTCGGTGTAGATCACGCCCGCACCGTTGCAGCCCTGGCACGCGCCTTCGGAGTTGGCGCTGAACAGCGCTGGCTTAACACCGTTGGTCTTGGCGAACGCGCTGCGTATGGGGTCGAGCAGGCCGGTGTAGGTCGCCGGGTTGCTGCGCCGCGAGCCGCGGATCGCGGCCTGGTCGATCGACACGACACCCGCGGCAGCCGGGATCGAGCCGTGGATCAGCGAGCTCTTGCCGGAGCCAGCGACGCCGGTAATGGCGACAAGCACGCCTAGCGGGATGTCGACGTCGACGTCTTGCAGGTTGTGCGTGTTCGCGCCGCGGATCTGCAGCTTGCCGGCCGGTGTGCGGACAGTCTGCTTGAGCGTGGCGCGGTCGCCGAGGTGACGCCCGGTGATGGTGCCGCTGGCACGTAGCCCGGCCACGGTCCCCTCGAAGCAGACGGTGCCACCCGCCGCTCCGGCGCCGGGGCCCAGGTCGACGACGTGGTCCGCGATCGCGATCGTCTGCGGCTTGTGCTCGACGA
>JASHTT010000347.1 GCA_030040415.1 Streptosporangiaceae bacterium
CGACCTGGTCATCGACCCGTCGAACCTGTTCCTCACCATTCACGAGTCGATCGGGCACGCAATCGAGCTGGACCGGGCGCTCGGCTATGAGGCGGCGTACGCCGGGACCTCCTTCGCCACTCCGGACAAGCTGGGCAGCCTGCAGTACGGCTCCCCGATCATGCACGTCACCGGCGACCGGACAGCGCGGCACGGCCTGGCGACGATCGGCTACGACGATGAGGGCGTGGCCGGCCAGTCCTGGGACCTCATCTCTGACGGCGTGCTGACCGGCTATCAGGTAGACCGGCGGATGGCCAGGCTGCAGGGGCTGGCCAGGTCCAACGGCTGCGCGTTCGCGGACTCGCCAGGCCACATGCCGATCCAGCGGATGGCCAACGTGTCCCTGCAGCCCGCTGCCGCGGGCCCGTCGACCGAGCAGCTGATCGCGGGCGTGACAGACGGCATCTACGTCGTCGGCGACAAGAGCTGGTCGATTGACATGCAGCGGTACAACTTCCAGTTCACCGGGCAGCGGTTCTTCCGCATCCGCAACGGCCGGCTGGCTGGCCAGCTCCGCGACGTCGCCTACCAGGCCACCACGACCGACTTCTGGAACTCGATGGAGGCCGTCGGCGGGCCGGAGACCTACGTGCTTGGCGGCGCTTTTAACTGCGGTAAGGGGCAGCCCGGCCAGGTGGCCCCGGTAAGCCACGGCTGCCCGTCGGTCGTCATGCGCGGGATCAGGATCCTGAACACGGTGGAAGAGGCAGGCTGATGAGCACGAACTCACCTCAGGACACCGTCGAGCGCGCCTTGCGCGCGGCGCGGTGTGACGACTGCATCGTGATAGCGGACGAATCGTCCACGGCCAACCTGCGCTGGGCGGCCAACTCGCTGACCACCAACGGAGTCTCCAGATCCCGTCAGCTCACTGTGATCGCCATCAACCGGGCTGGTGAATCGGCCAGGGTCGGCGTCATATCCAGGGCCGGCGTGCGCGCGGACCAGGTCGGCGATGTCGTGGCCGAAGCCGAGCAGGCTGCCGCGGACGCCGAACCGGCCGCGGACGCCCAGCCGCTGGTCACCGACGGAGCCAGTGCAGGCGAGCGCTGGGATGACCCGCCGGCCTCGACGGAGATCGGCGTCTTCGGTGGCTTCGCAGACGACCTGGGGAACGCCTTCGCCGCGGCCGCGGGCGGCGGCCGGAAGCTCTACGGGTTCGCCGAGCACCTGATGACCTCGACCTTCCTGGGCACATCGGCCGGCCTGCGGCTGCGGTACGACCAGCCGACCGGGCGCCTCGAGCTGAACGCCAAGACCGCCGACCTGGTCTCCTCGGCCTGGGCGGGCGCGGGTACGAGGGACTTCACCGACGTCGACGTGCTCGATCTGGAAGCGGACCTGGCGCGTCAGCTCGGCTGGGCGAAGCGATCCGTCGAGCTGCCGGCCGGCCGGTACGAGACCTTGCTGCCGCCAACCGCGGTGGCGGACCTGCTGATCTACCTGTACTGGTCCGCCGGAGCCAAGGACGCGATCGACGGCCGGACCGTGTTCAGCAAGGCCGGCGGTGGCACCAGGGTGGGTGAGCAACTCGCCGACTTGCCACTCGCGCTGCGTAGCGATCCGGCCTATCCAGGGCTGGAGTGCGCGCCGTTCGTCGTTGCGCACGCCTCCAGCAGGGATTCGTCAGTGTTCGACAACGGTCTGCCGGCCGAAGGCACGGACTGGATCTCGGCGGGCAAGCTTTCAGCGCTGACCCAGACCAGGCATTCCGCGCAGCTGTCCCGGCTGCCCGTCACCCCGGCCATCGACAACCTGATCATGAATATCGACTCAGACGGCGGGGCGCTGGCAGACATGGTTGCCGGGACGTCACGCGCGCTGCTGCTCACCTGCCTGTGGTACATCCGCGAAGTCGATCCGCAGACGCTGCTTCTCACCGGGCTGACCAGGGATGGTGTGTACCTCGTCGAGAACGGCGAGGTGACCGGCGCAGTCAACAACTTCCGGTTCAACGAGAGCCCGGTCGCGATGCTCGGCCGGATCATCGAGGCGGGCACGACGGAACCGACGCTGCCCCGCGAGTGGAGCGACTTCTTCACCAGGGCGGCAATGCCACCGGTGCGCGTGGCGGACTTCAACATGTCCTCCGTGAGCCAGGCCAGCTAACCGGGCGCGGCGTGGCAACCCCACCGCGCCGCGCTGCGTTCTGAAGGTCGTGCGAGAAGATCCCGCCTTTGAGGAGTTCGTCCGGGCCCGGTCGGCGGCCTTGTTGCGTACCGCCTACCTGCTGGTCGCTGACCACGGGCACGCCGAGGACCTGCTGCAGACCGCGCTGCTGCGCACCCTGCAGCACTGGCGGAAGGCGCGCGTGGCGCCCGAGGCCTACGTCCGGCAGACGCTGGTCAACCTGTGCCGGGATAACTGGCGCCGGGCCAGGGTCCGTCCCAGGGAACTCCCGCTGCTCACCGGAGCGCAGGACGGCCGGGCCATCGACGGCCCGGCCGAGAGGGTCGGCCAGCGGCGCGAGCTTGTCACAGCGCTGGCCAGCCTGCCGCCGGGTCAGCGGGCGGTGATCGTGTTGCGGTTCGTGGAAGATCTCTCGGTGACCCAGACGGCCAAGTCCCTCGGGATCTCGGCAGGGACCGTCAAGTCCTACACGTCCCGCGCCATCGCGTCACTTCGCACGATGCTCCACGAAGACGACTTCGCCGGCCAACTGTCTCATCACGATGCCACGGAGGTGGACCGTGCTCACTGAGGAAGAACTGGGCGCAGCAATCGGCAGTCGGCTGCGGGCCGAGACTGCGGACCTGCAACCTAGCCACGACATGGCAGGCGCCGTACGGCGCCGCCGCGCCCGCCGGGCGGTTGCCACTCGGACAGGCCTCGCCGTTGGCGTCGCGGCGGTTGCTGCCGCTGCCGGAGTCGCGGTAGCGGTCGCTCCAGGCGCGCCCGCTAGCCGCCAGCAGGCGGCCGCGCACCAGGCAGCAGGTCCCACCATCCGGCTCGACGGCTACCAAATCACCATGCCGGAGGGCACCCACGTACGGAAGCTCGGCGTCGGCTACCTGGTTGGTGACCAGCAGGCCGGACAGTTCGTGATCTTCCTGATGCGCGGCCCGGTCGCGGCGCGTATGCCGAAGCTCATGGCGGCGCACGGCGCGAGACCCGTCAAGGTCGGCAGGCTCACCGGCTGGTGGGCCGGTGCCCGCAAGGCGGGTCGCGGGACGGGGGGCGAGCTCCTGCTGCACGCACCCGGCCTGGCCAAGCAGGAGTTCCTGGTAGCCAAGGCGTTCGGCGCCAGCGAGGCGCAGGTGCTAGCCTTCGCGGCCAGGCTGAACCTGGCCAAGATGGGCGTAGTCCACGTCACCTGCGTGCACAACTGCGGCTAGCCCGCGGGACACCCGCTGAGCCCCGGCCGACGCGGGCCGGGGCTCAGGCGTCTTCGAGGCGGAACCCCACCTTGAGGCCGACCTGATAGTGCGCCACCTCGCCGTCCACTATCTGGCCGCGAATCTGGGTCACCTCGAACCAGTCCAGGTGCCGCAAGGTCTGCGCGGCGCGGTGCAAGGCTCCCTTGATCGCCGCCTCGACGCCATCCGGCGACGTGCCGACGATCTCGGTAACCCGGTATGTCCGGTCAGTCATCTGTCCTCCAGCCTGAGGGCCTCTCGGCACCGTGCTGCCTGGCTGGTCCACCAGTATGCCGATCAGGCGGCGGGCCCGATGCTGGCGGCTGGCTGGGCGGCGGCATAACGTGGAGTATGCGCAACGCTCAGCGCCCGCACCGGGACCAGGCTCACCTGGTCACCGAAGCGCGGCCCGCGCTGTCCGCGGACATCGCCTACCGCCAGCGCCGGTACCTGATCATGATGGGCATCAGGACCGTGTGCTTCGTGGTCGCCATCGTGATGTTTGTCAATCACCTGGGCTGGCTCACGGCCATTCCGGTGGTCGGCGCACTCGTCATTCCGTACTTCGCGGTCATCTTTGCCAATGGGGGACGGGAACCAACGACGCGCCGCGGCTTCCGCCCGTATGAGCCGAACACGCCCGCCGTCTACCAGTCGCACGGCGGACCCGACTCCGGGCAGCGGACGGACCCACCGCCGTCAGCGCAATGACGGCCATTGACTCCTCTTGTCATATCGGCTGGCCCGTCCACTAGGCACGATGAGATTGTGTCGAAATCCGGTCTTGACGCATAACGGGGAAGTTCGGTGTAACATGCTTACCGGTGCTCTGGTCCCCCGCCGGGGCGCTAATTGCCGGCGTTCCGGGCCCCCGTCGGACCGCCGATGAATGCGACGCCGGGTGGTTTGCCCCCGTAGCCACCCGGCGTCGCTCCTTGTTTGCGGGCCTCCGGCCCGCTTCCCATGAGCCCGCAGTGCTGCCCGGGGGGTCACCCCCCGGAGCCCCCCACGTTCGGTGGTTGAGGTCCGGTGCCATCCGCGCAGGACGGCCGACCCCCCTCCCAAATGGCCGCTGGGGGCTACTCCGTCTTGCTGAACTCGGCGATTGCAACTGCCATCATCGCCAGGCCCATGAGGGCCACGATGAGGAGTGAGAACCACACCGGGACGACCCAGCCGCCCCAGGTGATATTCGGTGCGAGCCGCGAGTTGATCACCGTCATGACGTACGGCGGCACGCTCAGGTGGCTGAACACCAGGTGCCGCATGGGGCCTACCACGTAGGTCAGCGGGTCGATCCTGGTCAGCACCGTGAGCCAGGCAGGCAGCCCGTTCAGCGGGTAGAGCGCACCGGACAGGAAGAACAGCGGCATGACCAGCATCTGCGTCACCGCCATGAACGCCTGGAACTGCCTGATCCGGGCCGCCATCATCACTCCGAAGGCAGTGACCGTGAACGACAGCAGCAGCAGCATCCCGATGAGCCCGAGAATCAGTACCGGGTTGTAGGGCACGTGCGCGAACCAGGCCAGGCACAGGAAGATCAGGCCCTGGAAGGTAGCGATCGTCGCGCCGCCCAGGCACTTGCCGACCACGATCGCGCCGCGGCTGACCGGAGCCACCAGGATCTCCCGGAGGAAGCCGAACTCGCGATCCCACACGATCGACGCGGCCGAGAACATCGCCGTGAAGAGCACCGACATGGCCAGCACGCCGGGATAGATGAAGGTCTTGAAGTCGAAGTTGGCCGAATGCGGCAGGCTGCCGCCCGCCAGCGTGCCCAGCCCGGTGCCGAGGATGAACAGGAACAGGAACGGCTGGACCAGCGAGGTGATGGCCCGCAGCCGGTCGGTGCGGAACCTGATCAGCTCCCG
>JASHTT010000348.1 GCA_030040415.1 Streptosporangiaceae bacterium
CAGTCACCGGCCCTGGCTAACCGTTCGCTCCCCGCATCCGGCGGCGCCGGGGCTAGCGCAGCTGAGGCAGCACGTCAGCGGCAAGCCGCTCGGCGTGCTCGGCCTGGTCGAACAGCGGCGTAAACAAGATCAGCTCAGCGCCAGCGTCGGCCACCTGCCGGAGCTCGCGGACACAGTCGGCGGCGCTCCCGGCGATAGCGGCGGCCTCGATGCTGGGCGGCAGGGCGCCATAAACGCGCTCCAGCGCCGCGTTGATGCGCCTGCGGGCCCGCCCGGGATCGTCGTCGTCGATGGCGATGTACACGCGCTTGGCGATCGGGAAGTAGCGGGCGCCGTCCGGTCGCGAAGTGCCGGAGTCGCGCAACGCCTGCCTGACAACCTGTACCTGCTCGGCGAACTTCACGGTAGGTGAGGAGCCCGCACCGAAGAAACCGTCCCCGAGTCGCACCGCGCGCCGCAGCGCGGACGCTCCTGATCCGCCGAACCAGAGCGGCGGGTAGGGCTTCTGGACCGGCTTGGGCGCCATCGCTGCGTCCTTGAGCTGCCAGAACTCGCCGTCGAAGGTAACTGTCGGCTGTGTCCAGAGCATCTTCATCAGCGCTAGTCCTTCGGTGAACCGCGCGACGTACCGGCTTGGCTGCATGCCGAACGCGGCGAACGGCCGGAACCGGCCGCCGGTGCCGACGCCGATCTCGATCCGGCCCTGGCTGAGCTGGTCGAGCGTGCTCAGCGCCTTGGCCAGGTGCACCGGGCTGTGCAAGGTCGAGACGAACACGACGCAGCCGAGCCGCAACCGGGCAGTGCACGCAGCGGCGTACGTCATCACCCCGAGCGGGGCGAGCTGGGAATCGGGCCCGAGCACCTGCTCCTGTGCCCAGGCGCTCTCGAAGCCGAGCTCCTCGGCGCGGGTGAGGTAGGACCTGAAGGCCGCGGGATCGAATTCGCCGTCGGAGTAGAACTGGGGAATCGCGATAGCGAACCGCATACGGCGCATCGTATCGGGTCGCCCGCCGGGCCAGCACGTGGCGAAGGGTGGCACGATGGAAATTTGGGGTAGCCGACCGGGAGGGTCGTGGCGTTCGATGACCGGGTGGATGCTGGCCGGCAACTCGCCGCGAGACTGACGCACCTGCGCGGCGAGCCGGTCGTCGTGCTTGGCCTGCCGCGCGGCGGCGTTCCGGTGGCCGCGCAAGTGGCGAAGGCGCTCGGCGCGCCCCTCGACGTGATCGTGGTCCGCAAGCTGGGTGTCCCGTTCCAGCCCGAGCTCGGCATGGGTGCGGTCGGCGAGGATGGCGTGCGGATCATCAATGACGACGTCGTCAGCTATGCGGGCATCTCGGCAGGCGACCTGGCCGCGGTTGAAGAGCGGGAGCGGGCCGAGGTCCGCAGGCGTGCCGCCCGTTACCGCGGCGGCCGGCCGCGAGTGGCCCTGGACGGAGTGACCGCGGTGATCGTCGACGACGGCGTCGCGACCGGGTCGACGGCGCGTGCCGCGTGCGGCGTTGCCCGCGCACTCGGCGCCGCACGGATAGTGCTTGCCGTGCCGGTGGCGCCGCCAGACTGGCGGGAGCGGCTCGGCCATGACGCGGACGAGCTCGCGTGCGTCGCCACGCCAACGCACTTCTTCGCGATCGGCCAGTTCTACCTGGACTTCTCCCCGACAAGCGACGCAGAGGTCGTCAGTTACCTGGCAGCTAACCGTGCCAGTCGGACGGTGGACGAGGACGTGGAGGTCGATAGCCGGCACGCCGTGCTGCCCGGCCACCTGAGCATCCCGGACCCGGCCATCGGGATCGTGCTGTTCGCGCATGGCAGCGGCAGCGGCAGGCACAGCCCACGCAACAGCTACGTCGCCGACGTGCTGCGCGAGGCCGGGCTCGGGGTCCTGCTGTTCGATCTGCTCACGCCGGCGGAATCCGCCGACAGGGCAAACGTGTTCGACGTGGGCCTGCTAAGCAGCCGCCTCACGGCGGCGACCGCGTGGCTGCGAACCCGGGCCGGGCTGCCGGCCGGATATTTCGGCGCGAGCACCGGTGCCGCCGCCGCGCTGCGGGCGGCAGCGGAGCCAGACGCCACCGTCAGCGCCATCGTGTCCAGGGGCGGCCGCCCGGACCTGGCGGGGCCCTACCTGTCCGCGGTACGGGCACCGACGCTGCTGATCGTCGGCGGTGCGGACGAGACGGTGCTGCGGCTGAACCGGCTAGCGCAAGCCGAACTGCGGTGCGAGCACGAGCTAGCCGTCGTGCCCGCCGCTACGCACCTGTTCGAGGAACCCGGTGCGCTTGCTACGGTGGCCGGGCTTGCCCGCGACTGGTTCACTGCGCACCTCGCGGCCTGATAAGACGGACCTGAGCAAAACGTCCGGTCTCGTCGGGAGGCGTGCATGGCGGGATGGGTGGTCGTCGGACTCGACAACGGCGGTACCACGAACAACGCCACCGTGCTCGACGAGGCCGGCAGCTTCCTCGTCGAGGAGATGCTCGAATCCCCGAGCCATGTCACCAACGGACCGGATAAGGCCATCGAGGCACTGGCGCAGGCGCTCGACAACGTGCTGCAGTTCACCGGCGTGGAGCGGGCGCGGGTGCGCGCCGTCGGCCTGGACACGCCGGGACCTGTCAGCGCCGACGGCGTCATCTCGTCGAAAGGCGCAACGAACTTCTCCGCGCCGGAGTGGCACAGCTTTGACGTCCGTGGCGCGCTCGAGGCTCGTATCGGCATCCCGGTCGTGTACAACAACGACGCGAACGCGGCCGCCCTGTACGCCCACCATGCGTACTTCGCCGCCGAGGTAGCCATGACCCGCTCGTCGGTGTCGGCGATCGTCGGCACGGGCCTCGGCGGCGGGGTAGTCGAGGCGGGCCGGGTCGTCCGCGGCGCGGCAGGGATGGCCGGCGAGCTCGGCCATGTCTGGATCCCGATGGACGGCCTGCTGGCCGATGGCCAGCCGATGCCCAGGTGCAACTGCGGCCTGGCCGGGGACGCGGAGAGCGTCATGCGCCCCAGCCTAGGACCAGCGGCGCCGGCGGCGGCCGGGCCGAATAGCTAACCCAGCGCCGCTGCGCACCGGCCATCGAAGTCTCAAGCCCGGACGATCGTCCTGGACCTGACCGGGTGGCCTGGCCACGAGGCTGGCCAGCACCTGGACGTCAGGCTCACCGCCGAGGACGGTTACACAGCCGAGCGG
>JASHTT010000034.1 GCA_030040415.1 Streptosporangiaceae bacterium
CGTTTTCCTGGTCGGAGCCCTCAGCGGCGGCCGGATCAGCCGCCACATCCAGCGCCGCAGCCGCATTCTGGTGACCGCCGTCGCACTCGAGGCCGTCTTCATCGGCGCAGCCGCGATCGTTGCTGCGACGGCGCCCACCGTCGCGACCGGCTGGGCCAGGTACGTGACGATCTCCATACTGGCGTTCGCCATGGGGATCAGGAACTCGGTCGTCCGCCGCCTCGCGGTCCCCGAGATGAACACGACGGTGCTGACGATGACGCTTACCGGCCTCGCCGCGGACTCCCGGCTGGGCGGCGGCACGAACGCCAGGATGGGCAGGCGGACCAGCGCGGTGCTAGCCATGTTCATCGGGGCCCTGGTCGGCGCCGCGCTCTACCTCCACCGGGGACCGGGCCTGCCGCTGGCGATCTGCGCCGCGGCGGCCGCGCTCACGGCGGTATTTGCGTACGCGGGCGGCGCCTCCCGCGAACTCGACAAGGATCCGAAGAGGACGTGACGGTATGGCGGACGCAGGCCAGGTGACCGACAACACGGCGAGTTCCCAGTTCGAGATCGCCGATAATGGCGACCTGGCCGAGCTCATCTACCGTCGGCGCGCGGACCGGCTGGTGCTCATCCACACCGAAGTACCCGAGGCGATGGGCGGTCGCGGCGTCGGCGGCCAGCTCGTCCGGGCGGCTCTGCGCACGGCCGAAGCCGAAGGCCTCACGGTCGTCCCCCTCTGTCCCTTCGCCCGGGACTGGCTCGAGCGGCACCCGCAGGAGGCGGCTACGGTGACCATCGACTGGGGTTAGCCGACCGGCGACTGAGGCGCCCGGTGCCCGGCCCGGCGCGCCAGGACAGCTAACGAGTCAGCGCGGTGCGACCAGCAATGTCTGCACCGCTGCGCCGACGACTCCCGTTCCGTCCAAAAGCTGCGTCTCGGCCAGACCGGTGCCATTGCCGCCCATCGTGCTCAGCGCGTCAAGCAGCAGCCAGTCGCCGACCGGGTCGCGCTGCAGCACGACGGTGAGGTCGACGTTGATGAAAATGAACCGGCTTGGGTCGAGCGCCGCCGCCACGCCGCTGCCGGAGTCGGCGAGCAGCATGGTGCGGCACATCGGCGACATCTCTTCGCCCGGCAGCAGCGGGATCCGCGGTCTGCCCCACGCCTTGCAGGGGCCGGGCTGGTCGAAGCCTCCGGCCACGAACCGCCAGTCGATGGCCGACAGGTAGCCATGAACGTGCATGCCGTGGAAGCTCGGCGGCCCGTCGGGCGGGTCCGGCACCGGCGGCACGGACGTCGCGCGGGCGATCGTTGGCGCGTCATCGGACCGCGCGATGCGCCAGCCCCGCGCGTGCAGGACATCCCGGCCGTCGGCCTGGACGACGGCTTCGAGCAGCGCAACTCGCTTGCCCGGCCGGACGGTGCGGGTGGCAACGGTCAGCGTGCCGACTGGCACCGGCCGGAGGATGTCCACCGCAACGCGCGCGAGCCGCATGTGCTCGGCCGGCTCGTGCCGGTCAAGCTCGCGGACCGCGAGGGCTGACGGCGGGCCGCCGTGCTGGGCCTGCGGGTCCCACGGGCCTGCGGTCGCCGCGGTGGCGCGGAAGGTTCCGGCCGCCACCTGCACGAAGAAGGAGTCCTGCACGAAGCGGGATGTTACCGGCTGGGAACGACAGTACCGGTGCTGACTGCCTGTCAGGCTGGCTGTTGCTGGTGGTCGGCGGCCTCTCGCTCACGGCGTTCCCGCATGCCGCGAAGGACCGGCAGGGCGGCGAAGTACGATCCGGCGGCTGAGATGGCACCGACCGCCACGTCGACTGAGACCCGGCCTTGCTTGGCCCAGTAGACGTCTTTGAGGTCCAGCAGCAGCGCGAATTCGTCGACGATGAGGGCAAGGCCGCTGCCGTAGCTGATCGCTACTACCGGGTGCTTGCGCTGCTGTTCGGTGCCCCGGACGGCGACGGCGCCCACGCCGGCCAGCATGGCGATCCCCCACATGTAGTGGTGCAGGTGCTCGCCCCCTGCGCTGAGGTTATGGAACGGACCGCGGCCGGCCCTGATGCTGTAGGTGATGCCCCGGACTCCCGCGAACGTGCAGGTGAAGGCAAGCCAGCTGAACAGGGCGGAGCGCTGGCTCTGGTCGAGGTCGTCGCGGATGACGTGGTGGAGCCTGCGCAGATCGTGAGCCACAGGCGCACATTACGCCCCTGGCTGTTGATCTTGCTGACGGTGGTGGCTCGGTGCCGCTGCGTAGTCGGCTTTCTGGCACCTGCGGTCGTGCCGACAATGCGGACCAGCGCCCGCCCGGCTACCCTGTGTCGAGGCCGAACAAGGCGGGAAGTTCGCCCGCAAAGCAGCGCTTCTGGCTGCCGGTGGGGGCGCTCGGTACTGCCAGAGCGGCCGTCGCGGGGCGTTAGCACAATGGCAGTGCAGCGGACTTTTAATCCGTGGGTTCTGGGTTCGAGCCCCAGGCGCCCCACCAGCCCCACCCGTGTCTCTTGCCAGCTTGACGGTTCCGGCAGGGCGCGACGCCGTCTGTGAGCCGTGCGGGACACGGGCATTGACCTCATCGGCGGGCAGCTACTGCCGGGCGGCCCGCCGATGAGGCGCGCAGTTGCTACGGCAGGAAGGCGACGACCCACGCCCGCGCGTCACGTCCGGTGCCGCCGAACGAGATTGGCCTGCCGGAACGGTCGGTCGCCGTGCTGACCGGCACGACCTCGTCCTCGCCGCCCCGGCCAACGTACAGTTCCTTCCCGTTGGGGTTCATGGCGATGAGGACCGGCCAGTCGAGGTTGGCGACCCGTACCGACCTGAACACCGTGCGGCGCGCAGTACTGATCGGGATGATCTGGTCGGCCGTGAGCACGTACAGCCGTTTGCCGTTCGGCGTGATGACCAGGTTGATGGGATCGCCAGATGAAGGCCTGAACTTGATGGCCGGACGCGCGGTGTTGGTGACCAGGTTGATCGGTGTCACCTTCTTGTTGGACAGGACGTAGGCGGTAGTCCCGGCTGGCGACAGCACCATCTGTTCGCCGGAAGCCGGGATGCGCACTCGCGGGCGCGGCTTGCCGGTCGTGACGCTGATCTGGGTAACGCTGCATTCTTCGAAGACCGAACTCATGTTGAGGACCACGAGTGTCTTGCCGTCCGGGGTAACGAGAGCCTGGGCTGGCCACCCTGTCCGGCCCAGCGCGATCGGCCTGAGCGCCTTATTCGAGGCGGTCATCACTGGCACGATCTCGGTGGAGACCCTGCGGCCCTGCTGCGTGACGCCCACCGCGTACAAGATCCGGCTATCAGGCGTCATTGCCAGCGCCGTGACGTTAAACCCTCGATGCAGCCGTATCAGCTTCCCGACGCGATTGCTCGCTACGTCAACCGGTAGCAGGCCCTTCGCGGTCACGGCGTAGGCGGTCCGGCCGTCGGGCGTAATGGCCACCGGCCCCGTGGCGTCTCGAATCAGGATCGGCGGCCGCGCGGTCTTGGAGATGAGGTCGACCGGAACCAGTTCACCGAGCACGCCGTCCAGGTAGCCCTTGCCGTCCGACGCGATGGCCATGTTGGTAGCCGTTGCAGCCGGGACCTTCATCGGCTTCTCAGTGGTCCACGTCCGGGTCCGGACCGGCACAATCTGTGAACCGGCGGCAAAGTATGCGACGGGCCAGCTGCTGGAAGGTGCCGGGCGGACGGCCGACGGCTGGCGCGTCGGAACGCGCTGACTTGCGTGGGCGGCGGGTACCACCACGGCGAAAACGGCCACGACGACGGCCGGTACGGTGGCGGCTCGGCTCCGCCGCGGTCTTCTGCCCGCCTCCAGCGAGTTGTTCACGAGCGCTCCCGTTGGTCAGTCGGGCTAGGTGGCGCAATCAAGCATTAGCTGGCCACCTTGATGGTTGCTTCGGCTGACGCCGGAGCACGGTAGGCCGGGCTGCGGCTACGCGGCCTGGTCTCGCACCGGCAGGTCATCGCGCTCAACTTAGGCCAGTTCGGTCGGCTAGCCGATGTTGAGGCGTTCGAGCGGCTGGCCGGTAACGCTGGCAATGATCTCGAAGTCCTTGTCGACGTGCAAGACCGTCAGCCCGGACAGCTCCGCGGTGGCCGCGATGATCAGGTCAGGAATTGACGGTGCACGGTGCTGGCCCCGGTCGCCAAGCAGAGCCAGAACCTCGACGGCACGATCCTCCGTAGCCGGGGTCTGATACTGCACCGGCATCGCAGACAGTGGCGGGCCCAGCAGCCCGGCCCGCAGGTCGGTACCAGACCGGGCCGAATGGCCCACTTCCAGCCGGGTAACGGTGGCGATCCGGACGAGTCCGCGCTGGACCCGCGCAGCCCAGTCAGCCGCATCAGGGCTGGAGGCCAGCCGGACCAGCGCGGACTTGTCGATCAGCCAGTCCGTCACTGCCAGGCCCGTGACATCACATCAGGATCGGCCAGGTCAGCGAACGTCTCAGCGAACCGTGCCAGGTCCGAAGGTGTCACCGCTGCCCCGCCGGTCGCAGCGTCCTGGGCCAGCCGCCGCCGGACGTACTCGCTGCGGGACAGCCCCAGACGGCTGGCACGGGCGTCGACTGCGGCGATGACCTCGTCAGGCACATCGCGGATCAGCATGTCAGTCATCAGCGCCTCCACGAGTGATATCCCATGATAGCGCCACGCACGGCCCGCTCGAGCACGGCATTCACGCACCTTAGGAGTCACTGCCCCGCAGAGCCGACGGCTGCTGCGGCGTGCTTCAACAGGGCGTGATAGCGGCGGTTGTGACGACGCGGGCGGTGTGCACGGCGCTCCGGATAGCGGCCTCGGGAGCCAGCCCGCACAGGTCGATCAGGTTGAACAACGACTCGGCACTGACGATAACAGCCAGGTCGAGCCTGAGTTGCCGGACGGCGCCCGGATCGGCCACCGCGAGAGTAGCTTCCAGCGGCGCGAGCGCCTTGTCGATGAGGCCGAACCGCCGGACCGGCCGCGCGCCGATCGCGTCCGGCCGCACAACCGACGCCGATATCATCGCCCGGACTGCGCGTTCGGATGTCAGCGTTTCCCGCAGCAGGTACTCCGTCGCGTAACCGATGCGCTCGACCGGATCCTCCGATCCCGCGACCGGCGCCAGCGCTTCGTCCGGGCTCGGCCAGTCACGCACGATCGCCTCCCGCAGCAGCGAGACAAGGTCGGGGAAGTACCGGTAGGCCGTCGCTTCGGACACCATCGCGGCCCTCGCGATAGCCGGCATGGTGATCTCGCTGCCGCTCCTGATAAGACCGCGCGTCGCGTCGACGATCGCGGTGCGGGTGCGCAGCTTCTGGTTCGCCCGCCCGGTCCTGATCTCGGTGGTCATCCGACCATTGTCGGGACGGCGCTGCTCAACGTCAAGTGCACTCTCATTATGAGAGTAGACTTGCATAAAAGCTTCAGAGGGCCTAGGCTCCTTCGTAAGAGCTAACTCTCATGAAAGTGAATGGCCAGGAGGCAACAATGAGCGCGTCCAACAGGACCGTGACCATCGACGGCATCGGCCCCGTCCAGGTCAGCTTCTCCGACACCGGCAGCGGGCAGCCCGTCCTGCTGCTCCACGGTGGCGCGGGCCCATCCTCAGTCAGGCAGTTCGCTGAGCTGCTGGCAGCCGATGCGAGGGTGATCGTGCCGGTGCATCCGGGATTCGACGGCACACCAAGGCCGCTGCAACTGGCCAGCGTGCGCGCACTAGCCGACGTCTACGTCCAGCTGATCAGGGATCTCGGCCTCACCGACGTTTGCGTGATCGGCAACTCGGTCGGCGGCTGGATCGCCGCGGAGATCGCGGTGGCTGAGAGCGCTGTACCTGACAAGCGGGTGACCTCGGCCGTCCTCGTCGATGCCGCTGGCCTGCAGCTTGACGGAGCGCCTGTGCCGGACGTGTCCCAGCTGACACCAGCGCAGATCGCGCAATTGAGCTACTTCCGCCCGGAGAGTTACACCGTCGACCCGGCGACCCTGACCGACGAGCAGCGAGCAGCGCGCGGGGCGAACTTCGCGGCGCTGGCCGTTTACGGCGGGAGCGCGATGGCCGACCGCACGCTCCTGGACCGGCTGCCGGCGATCAGCATCCCCGTCCTCGTCGTCTGGGGCGAGGCCGACCGCATGATCCCGGTCGAGCACGGCCGCGCGTACGCGAAGGCAATCCCCGGCGCCAGGTTGACTCTCATCCAGCACGCTGGGCACCTGCCACAGCTGGAGGCGCCCGCCGAGCTCAGGTCCGCAATCGCAGAGTTCACCGCGTCATCCGGGCAGCGGCAGACCGTGTCCGTGGTAGGCCCGCAAGCCGGGGACATCGCGCTGACCGGTCCCGTGCGGCTGCGCATCCTGGAAGACGGCAGCACGACCGCGCACCGGCTCGGCATCGCTGAGATCGCGATCGCGCCGCACACCGCGGGGCCACCGCAGCACCGGCACTCGCTGCATGACGAGGGCTTTTACGTCGTGGCCGGGACTGCCCAGTTCACTGTCGGCGATCAAACCTACGTGGCCGACCAGGGGACGCTCGTGATGGTCCCGCCCGGCGCCCCGCACACGTTCGCCAACACAACCGACCAACCGGTAGTGCTGCTGAACACGTTCACACCGGATCTGTACGTGCAGTACTTCCGCGACCTGCACGCCATGGTCACTGCCGGGCACGCGGTCACGCCGCAAGCCATCGAGGACGTTATGGCGCGTTACGGCACTGAGCCCTCGACGGAGTACGCGGATGC
>JASHTT010000035.1 GCA_030040415.1 Streptosporangiaceae bacterium
GTGCATTCGCTCTCCAAGCGGTCCAACATGGCGGGCTATCGGGCGGGCTTCGTGGCAGGCGACCCCAGCCTGATCAGCGAGCTACTCGAGGTACGCAAGCACGCCGGGATGATGGTCCCGTCGCCGGTGCAAGCGGCGATGACCGCGGCTCTGGACGACGACGAGCACGCGGACGAGCAGCGCGCAAGATACGCCGCCAGGAGAAGCCGGCTGCGGCCCGCACTCGAGGGGGCGGGGTGGGCGGTGGACCATTCCGTGGCCGGGCTGTACCTGTGGGCGCGCCACCCGGACCTGGACTGCTGGGGCTCGGTGGACCGGCTCGCCGCGGAAGGCATCCTGGTGGCCCCCGGTGACTTCTACGGGCCGGCCGGCGGCCGGCACGTCCGGCTGGCGCTGACCGCAACCGACGAGCGCATCGACGCTGCCATCGTCCGCCTGGCCAAACTAGGCTAATTCCGGCATAATCTCCATGTCTTTTCTGGTCGCGAGAACTGTACACCGGCCGGCCGGAACGCGCCGGCGTGCAGTTATTTGCCCTGATATAACAATCACGGCACCTAGTCGCGCCGGATGCCGTTCGCGTGCGCGGGTAATGCCGTTAGCTGGCTGGCTGCGCGCTCCTGAAGCGACGATGGGAGATGCAGGTGAGCGACCCGGAGTCGTTTGACGCTTTCTACGCGAGGACGGTGCGCAGCGTTACCGGCCAGATGCGTGCCCTGACCGGCGACGCCGAGGATGCCGACCAGGCAGTCCGCGAGGCGTATGCCAGGGCGTTCCAGCAGTGGTACGAGGTTTCCGGCTACCGCGACGCCGAAGGATGGGTCCTCGACTCGGCCAGGGACATCTACCGGCGGGCGGCCGGCTCCCCGGGGGGTTCCGGGGCGTCGTCACCTTGGCCCGGCGCCGCGGGTTCGAGCACACCCGGTCAGCCGGAGGCGGGGCGGCAGCAGCCAGGTTCCTGGCCGGGAACGGCATCGCCCGGCCCAGGGATATCCGCGCTCGGCGGCTCGCCGGCAGGTGACGGTCAGCTGCCGGGTCGCGACGGCCCGCAGGCGGCATTCGGCGGCCAGGGCATCCCGAGCAACGGCTCCGCGAACAACGCGACATCGGTCCTCGCCGACCAGGGCGGCGCCGAGCCCGCCGGCCCGCCGTGGGGCCCGGGCGGCCCGCCAGGGCGCCGGGGATTGCTGCCCTCGCAGCTGTCCAGCGGCAAGACCCTCTCCAGCCGCAAGGCCCTGACCGGGACTGTCGCCGTGATCGCGGTGGCGTGCCTGGCCGTCGGCGGCTACCTGGTGTTCGGCCGCGGCAGTCACCGGCCGGGCGGGACCGCGGCGCCGCGCGCTAGCGCCACGGCCCGCGCCAAGCCCAAGGCTCACATGCTGCCGGCGGGAAAGATCGGCGGCCGGGCCGCCATCCCCTGGTCCCTCGTCGGCACGGGCTGGACCCTGGCTGAGGTGTCGAGCGCCCAGCCGACCGCCGACGGCGGCCCGGGCAACAGCGGCACGTCAGCCATCTACCTGGTCGACCCGAAGGGCGGCAGGTACGCCATCCGCTCCTGGCCAGGCGGTTCGACCACGTTGTTCGCCTGGTCGGGAAACGGCGCTCAGGCGCTGCTGCGCACGCCGGGATCGAACTCGACGACCTATAGCCTGCTGAGCCTCACCACCGGCCAGGTCACAAGCATGCCGCTCGCGGCGGACGTGACAGTCGTCGGCTTCACCAGGCCGCTCGGCCTCGCCATCCTGGCAGTCAAAGTGCACGGCAACCGGGCCGAACTGCAGCGGTACAACCCGTCGGGCACGCTGCAGGCCACCATCGCCAAGCTGGCGCGCAAGGCCACCCAGCCGGGCTGGCAACCCGGTAGCTGCGGGTCCGACTGCGGCGCGCTCAGCTCGCCAGACGGCGTCACCGACATCTGGGGCACCACCTGGAACGAGATGCAGCTAGTCAGCAACCTCGGTGGCGTCATCCGCAGGCTGCGCGTGCCCGGCAGCGGCAAACCTCCGGCCTGCGCGCCGCTGAGCTGGTGGAACTCCCAGACAGTGCTGGCGAACTGCGCTTCGCCCGGCCAGCCTTCGGCCGTCTCCGACCGGCTGTGGCTGGTACCAGTTGACGGCAGCACGCCGACCCCGCTGACGTCGGGGTCCGGGGTGCCAAGCGGCGCCGACTTCAACGTGACAGCGGCGCAGGCCAACGGCACCGCGTATGTCACGCAGACCAGCTTCAACCAGTGCCCGTCGAGCCCGTCAGGGCCCGGCGGCCTGGACATCCTCCAGGTTCAGCCCGGCGGCGGGCTGTCCACCGTCGGTGTCCCGGGCAGCACGAACACCCGGAACACGGTGCTGGATGGCGTGGGCAGTCGGCTGCTCGTGCTGGCCCAGACGCAGTGCCCGGGCAGTTACTCGCTGCTCTGGCTCGACCCGGGCTCCAGCACCGGCCAGACGCTGCTTTCGGCGCCGTCCGGCGAGCTGGGCGTGACCGCGGCCGTCCCTTATGGCACCTGGTAGCGCACGGATTTCCGGGCTCGCGCATGCGGCTGCCGGGCGGCGCTAGGTCAGGATCGGTCCGCCGCTGCGCCAGTACTCACCGTGGTCACGGTCAAGCAGTTCCTCGTCCACGAGGTAGCGGCGCAGCGCCGCGTAGTCATCGTGCATGACCGCGAGCCGGCGGTTCACCTCGCGCTCTGGGTAGCGGATGCCGGGCTCGAACGCCTGCGCGACCTCGTTGAGCAACTGCAGCCGACGTGACCGCTTGGCGGGCAGCGACTCCAGCTTCCCGTCGCGCAGGAAGACCCGCAACCTCGGGTCCTTGGCCAGCGCGTCCAGGACCTCATCCGGGTTGAGTTCGGGCATGCCTGCAGTATCGCCGGTCCGGCCGGTAGCCACCGGACCGGCGCTCTCGGCCGTTGACCATGATCACGGAAGATCCGCCCGTCCCAACGGCGGCCCGGATTTACCGTGATCATGGCCCGGCTCACGCCGACCGCCGCGCCGATGGCAACGGTCCGCCTAGGCTGGAGGCCGTGTTCAGCCTGTACGACTCCAAGCTACGAGCCGTGACTGCGATCCGGCCGGCCGGCCGCGGTCAGCTGCGCATGTACTCGTGCGGGCCCGTGCTCGAGAGCCCGGCGCACCTCGGCGACCTGCGACCCGCCGTGCTCGCCGACCTGATCTCCAGGAACGGCCAGCGAAGCGGCCTGTCCGTTATCACCTGCCGGAGCCTGACCGAGGCCGGTCAGTCCGGCTCACGGCAGGACGCGTTCCGTGCCGATTGCCTCGCGCTCAACGTCGGGCCTCCCGATTACGCGCCACGCACGTCGGAATCCATCGGGCTGGTGATCGACCTGATCGCGACCCTGATCGCGGCCAGCCACGCGTACGTCGCCGGCCCTGGCACCGTCTGCTTTGACGCCGCCAGTTTCCCCGGCTACGGGGAGCTGTCCGGCAGCAAGCCGCGGCAGGATGCACCCGTGCCCGGGGACGGGAGGCGGTCGCCTGCAGACTGGCCCTTGTGGATTAGTGACGAGACAGGTCCCGGCTTCGACGCGCCGTGGGGTGCCGGGTTCCCGGCCAGGCACGCG
>JASHTT010000349.1 GCA_030040415.1 Streptosporangiaceae bacterium
AAGCAGCGCGTCCAGCTTGCCGAACGAGCTTTCCCAGCCGGTCTTGGTGTCGGCGCCCATCTGCTCGGTGAACGGCCCCTGCCAGAGCTCCAGCCTTGTCTTGCCGCCCGGCTCGGCGTGAAATTCGAGCCGCAGCCTGATCCTCAGCGTCCCGGCTGCGCCCGGGACACCCTCGACGTCGGCGTAGCAGTCGAGCAGTTCGTTCTCCACGACCTCCGCCACGGTCGCGTCGATCGTGTTGCGGAAGGCCGGGTCGTCGTCACTCACCATGTCGAAGCACCAGGACCCGCCAGGACGGGCGTCGATCTGGACGGATGCGCGTTCCGCCGAGTAGCCGACCGGGCCGAACCACTGGCTGATCTGGTCCGGATCCACGAACGCCCGGTACACCCGTTCCGGCGGCGCGTCGAAGACGCGCGTGATGCTGATCTCGTGCTGTGTCACCTGGTTCATTGCTCTTCTCCTTCGCTCTGAGTGCTACCGCTCTGCGTTCGGCGCAGGAATGCGTCAAGCCGGTCCAGGCTGCCCTCCCAGAAGACGCGGTACCGCTCCATCCAGTCGGCGGCCTCGCGCAGCGCCCCGGCCTGCAGGGTGCTGGAGCGCCACTGGCCAGACCGGCTGCGCGAGATCAGGCCCGCGTGCTCCAGCACCTTCAGGTGGCGGGAGATGGCAGGCAGGCTGATCGAGAACGGCTCGGCCAGCTGCGTGACGGTGGCGTCGCCGTCCGCGAGCCGGGCCAGGATGCCCCGCCTCGTCGGGTCCGCCAGCGCCGCGAAGACCAGGTTGAGCCGGTCCTCCGACGTAACTTCGGCCCTGGACAGCATTTAACCACCTTGTTAATTAACGAACGTGTTAAATGTAGCCAGGCCGCCAGCGTGATGTCAAGATGATCCAGCGCAGCCCGCGCCGGCCCGGCGTCCCGTCTTAAGACAGCGACGGCAACGGCGCTCGGTTAGCGCTTGCCGAGTCAGTTTGGTCCGGCCGCAACCTTCGGCTGGCACGTTCCCCGATATCGGGGCAGTGTGGAATTGGCGCCTGCGGCCAGCCTGGCGGGCCGGCCTCGCCCGAGACCCCGGCGATGGAGCCGCGAGAGGAGAAGGAACATGCGACGCAGCACAGACCGGATCCTGACCACTCACACCGGGAGCCTGCCGAGACCTGCCGGGCTCGACGAGCTGATCCGCGAGCACGAGGCGGGCAAGCCGGTGGACGCCGCTGCGTTCGGCGCCGAGGTCAGCCGAGCTGTCACGGACGTGGTGGCCAGCCAGCTCGCGGTCGGCGTCAGCGTGATCAACGACGGTGAGATGGGCAAGGTCGGCTACTCGACCTACGTAAAGGACAGGCTGACCGGCTTCGATGGCTCGAGCCAGCCACTGCGCACCGTCGAGGGCATCGAGTTTCCTGAGCTCTACGAGGGCACCGGGCGCGGCCCGCTCGACACGGTGAAGCTGCCAGCCTGCACCGGCCCGGTCACGCTGGCCGATCCGGACGCCGTGCAGACCGACATCGCGAACCTGAAAACCGCCGTGCGGGACGCCGAGCCGGCCGACGTGTTCATGTCCGCGGCGTCACCCGGCGTGATCGCCACGTTCCTGACCAATCAGTACTACGCGACCGAGGAGGAGTACCTGTTCGCGCTTGCCGACGCCATGAAACCGGAGTACGACGCGATCGCCGCGGCCGGGATCGTGCTGCAGCTCGACTGCCCGGACCTGGCCATGACGCGCTCCATGATCGGCAACGAGACGCTGACCGACAGCGAATTCCGCGACAAGATCAGGGTCCAGGTGCGCGCGCTGAACCATGCGGTGCGCGACATCCCGCCCGAGCAGATGCGACTCCACCTGTGCTGGGGCAACTCCGAGCGCCCGCACATCTACGACGTCCCGCTGGCCAGCATCGTCGACGTGGCGCTCGAGGCGCGCCCGGCCGGGCTGTCCTTCGAGGCGGCCAATCCCCGGCACGAGCACGAGTGGGTGATGTGGCGGGACATCCGGCTGCCCGACGGCAAGGTGCTGATCCCCGGCGTGCTGGATTCGACCACGAACTTCGTCGAGCACCCGCAACTCATCGCGCAGCGGATCGTCAGGTTCGCCGACGCCGTCGGCCGCCAGAACGTGATCGCGGGCAGCGACTGCGGCTTCGGCACGTTCGCTGGCTACTACCCAGTGAAACCCAGGATTACCTGGCTGAAGCTTGCCGCCATGGCGGAAGGTGCACGCATCGCCTCCAAGCTTTTGTGGGGAACGACGGACTAGGCGCCGGCTGAGTCCACCCCTGCGCTGCCGGTTCGGCAGCCCAGATCCCCCTCGCTGGCCAGCCGGCCTAGGCGGCCTAGCCACTCCTGGTAGCCCGAGGCGAACGGCTCGGTCCCGTCGCTTACGGCCTGCATGAGCCAGGCGGCGGCCATCCGTGCCTGGCTGATCACCTCGGCCGGGTAGCCATACCGGACCTGGTGCTCCTCGAACTCGTCCTCGTCGTCCAGCATGACGCTGTGATCGGGCCACAGCCTCAGCACGTCGAGGTCCAGGTCGACCATGGTCACCTCGCCGTCGTGCGGCCACCGCGCCGGCGTGGTGATGTCGCAGTAGACCTCGCATTCGGCTGGCTCGGCAGTGAAGGCCGCCGTCCACCACCGATCTCGCGGCACCAGCACGACGTTGTTGTGGTCCCAGCGGATCGGAGGCTCGTCGCCGCGCTGGGTGAACGTCCCGGCCGGGGCGCCGAGCCAGACGCCGTGCTGGTCCTCGCCCAGGTAGCGCATGTCGTGGTGCCAATGCAGGCTGCCGTCGTATTTGGTGTAGGCCACACGCACTTTTCGTCCGGTCACACGCAGCACTTTATGTTCATCCGCCGGACGCCGCCTGCGCATATCCTGCGCCTGTGAACACGGCTGCTTCCGATGCCGACACGGCGAGGACCGGGATCCCGACCGGTATCGTCACGCTGCTATTCACCGACGTCGAGGGATCCACCCGGCTCTGGGAAGCCGACCCCGTCGCCATGGCCGCCGCGCTTCGCCGACACGATGTGATCCTGCGGACGGCCGTCGAGCGGGCCGGCGGGTTCGTGTTCAAGACGGTGGGCGACGCGTTCCATGCCGCGTTCTGGACGCCGCAGACCGCGGTCGTGGCGGCGGTGGACGCGCAGCGGGCGCTGCAGTCGGAGGCGTGGCCCACCAGCAGGCCGGTGCTCGTCCGGATGGGCCTGCACACCGGGGTGTGCGAGGAACGGGACAACGACTACTTTGGCCCGACGGTCAACCGCGCCGCGCGGCTGGAAGCGATCGCGCACGGCGGGCAAATGCTGCTATCCGGCGCTACCGCCGAACTGGTCGCCGATTCCCTGCCTGACGACATGCGGCTGCGCGACCTGGGCCTGCACCGGCTGAAGGACCTGGGCCGCCCCGAGCAGGTGTTCCAGCTCGACGCCGACTTCCTGGACTCGGCGTTCCCTGCCCTGGATTCGCTGGACAACCCCGAACTGCCCAACAACCTCCCCTCGCTGCTAAGCCCGTTCGTCGGCCGGGAGCGCGAACTCCCCGAAGTGCGTGACCTGCTGCGCTCGTCCCGGCTGCTGACGCTGACCGGTGCTGGCGGCAGCGGCAAGACGCGCCTCGCCCTGCAGGCAGCTGCCGAGATGCTCGGCGTGATGAGCGACGGGGTCTGGCTGGTGGAACTGGCGCCGCTCACCGAGCCAGAGCAGGTTCCCGCGGCGGTGGCGGCCGTGCTGGGCATGCCGGACCACGGCGGCGAGCAGCTTTCCGACGAGGTCGCCGAGGCGCTCGCCTGCCAGGACGCGCTCATCGTGCTTGACAACTGCGAGCACCTCATCGAAGCCGCGGCCAAGTTCTGCGACCGGGCGATCCGGCACTGCCCCCGGATCCGGTTCCTAGCGACGTCGCGCGAGCCGCTCGGCATCGACGGCGAGCGGGTCTACCGGGTGCCGTCGATGTCACTGCCGTCCGGTTACGTAGTGACCGCCAGCGAGCTGTCCGGCTCTGACGCGGTCCGCCTGTTCACTGAGCGTGCCCAGCTGAGCGACCCGTCGTTCGTCCTCACCGATGCCTCCGCGCCACTGGTCGCCTCGATCTGCCGCCGCCTGGATGGCATCCCGCTCGCGCTGGAGCTTGCCGCGGCGCGGCTGTCGTCGATGTCACTACAGCAGGTCAGCCAGCGGCTGGACCAGCGGTTCCGGCTGCTGACCGGCGGCAGCCGGAACGCGATGCCGCGCCAGCAGACCCTGCAGGCGACCGTGGACTGGTCGTTCGAGCTGCTGAACACGGACGAGAAGCAGACCCTGATGCGGCTGTCGGTGTTCGCCGGCGGGTTCGAGCTCGAGGCCGCCGAAGCGGTCTGCGTCACCGGCACCGTAGACGCCTTCGACGTCGCCGACCTCGTCGGCTCGCTGGTGGACAAGAGCCTGGTGATCGCCGACCACGGCGCCCGCACGGTGCGCTATCGGATGCTGGAGACCATCAGGCAGTACGCCGCTGAGGAACTCCTTCGCATCGTCGGCGAGGCCGAGGCTCTCGCACTGCGCGACCGGCACGCCACCTACTACCTGGCCATGGCCGCGGTCGCCGAGCCGGCGCTCAAGGGCGGCAGCCAGGGTCAGTGGCTGCGCCGCCTCGACCTGGAATGGGACAACCTGCGTGCCGTCTTCTCGCACCTGGCTGCCGACGAGCGCAACGACGATGTGCTCGACATCGGCGTCGCCCTGCAGCGGTTCGCCCGGTCCCGTGGTCACGCGGAGGTGCTGACATACCTGCGGCACGCGGTCGAGCTGGCGGACCGGGCGCCCACGACTCGTCTCGCTTCAGCCCTCGTCGCGGTCGTCCAGCTGATCCTGAACCTGCAGCGGAAGGCGGCAGGCGAACTCGACGCGGCCCTGCAGTACGCGGAGCGCGCGGTGCAGGTAGCCCGCGCGGCGCGAAACCGGCACGTCGAGGCCGAATCGCTTGGTGCGCTCGCCGCCGCCACCTATCCGCGCGACGACAGCGCGGGACGCAGCATCGCGAGCGAGGGCGTCGCGATCGCGCGCCAGCTCGGCGACGTGCAACTGCTCGGCGAGCTACTGAGCATGCCCGCCCGTGGTGACCCGTCCGACGAGCGGCGTGGCATCCGCCTCGAGGCGCTCGCCTGCGCCAGGGAGGCCGGCGACGATCTTGTCGCGACGTTCGAACTGAGCGGGCTCTACGGGCTCGAGTTGCACGCCGGCCGGATCGAGCAAGCCCGGGCCTACCTGGAGGAGGCAATCCAGGTCGCCGAGCGGCTCAGCGGGGAACTCTCGCTGTACTTCCTCCGCACCGATCTCGGCGTGCTGCTGCTCATCGAGGGCAAGCCAGCGGAGGCGGATCCGCTGATCCGCAAGTGCCTGCTGGTGGCCCGCCGGATAGGCGCCGGGGTCGATGCCTCCGAACTGCTCGTCGGCGCAGCCTGCTGCGCCACCTGGCGAGGCGACTACGAGCGGGCGGCGCGGCTGCACGGCGCCGCGGCCACGGACCTCAGGACGGCGCTCGGCGTCGGCGCGATCAACTGGTCAGGCGCCGAGAAGCGGCTGCAGGACGAGGACCAGGCCAGGTTGCGCGAAGTCCTGGGCGACGTGCGGTACCAGGCCGCCTACCGGTCCGGCCAGGCGCTGTCGCCCTCGCAAGCCGTCGAGCTTGCCCTCGCTCGCGACGCCAGCGCCTGACAGCAACACTGCCTGACAGCAACACTGCCTGGCAGCAACACTGCCTTGATAGCGCGTCAGTGTCCGTGCCGCGCGGGCCGGTCGTGCTGAGCGGCGGCCTGCATCCACGGCTGGTGCGGACCGGGAGCTTGAGCCGTCGTCGGCAGCAGTCCGAACGCGTTGGCGACCGCGACAGCTCCCGCCCTGTTGCGGACACCGAGCTTGCGGAACAGGCGCGTCTGGATATTCTCGACTGTCTTCGGGGCGATCCCGAGCAGGCGCGCCGTCTGCCGGATTGAGTAGCCCTGAGCACCGAAACGCAGGATGTCGCTCTCCCGCGCGGTGAGGTCGGGCAGGTCCCCAGCCGCTGGTGTTCGCTGATCCCAGCGCGCCCGCACGGCCCCGATCAGCGGGCGCATCGGCCGCGAGTCCACCACGAGATAGCCCTGACCAGTCATCCGGAGCACGGACATGAAGCGCTCGCTGATGGTCTCGGCGGTGACCAGCGAGGTAGCCCCGTTGGCCAGTGCATCGGCCAGCTCGCCAGACTCGAGCGGCTTGCTGTGCACGAGGATCGCGGGAATTGCGAGTTCCTCGACGATCGCCCAGTCTGCCGCCTCCGGGTCGACCAGCGCGGCCACGATCGGCCCGCGATGCCAGCGCGCCCAGTGTGCCTTCGACAAATTGCTACGGTCGCGCACGAGCACGAACGGCAGTTTGCTGGCCACCAGGATCTGCGTTACTTGATCAAGGGCCCAGGACGCCTGGCCCGATACCACTGTCAGCACCGGGAAGTCCTCGCTAGGCGGCTCGCGATAGCGCACCGGCGGCTTGGGGTGCTGGTCCAGGATCCCCAGCGATGCGGCCCTCGAAACCGCATGCGCTCCGCTGTTGACATCGAGCTTGGCGTAAATCCGGCGCTTGATGTTCTCCACCGTGAGCGGGCTGATGCCGAGCAGGTCTGCCATCTCCGGAACGCTGTGGCCGGACCCGGCCAGCACGAGGACCTCCAGTTCTCTGTCGGTCATCTCACCAGGACTCGACCGCGCTACGTGGCGTCCGCGCTTGCGGCGCAGCACAGTGAGCATCGCCTCCAGGCCGTGCGCCTCCGGCACCAGCGACGAGACGCCTGCCCGGCAGGCGGCGGATAGGTCCGCTTCGGCGGCGTCGCGGTAGGTCGCTATGACATTCAAGTCGGGGAACTGCTGCATGAGCTTGTCGACCGGGCGGCAGATCTCAGTCAGGCGCGAGCCCGCGTCGAATATCACCGCATCGGGCCGCCGCAACTCGCACAGCGCCGGCATCTTGTCGGGCTCGGCCACCGTGCCGACCACGGTGAGATCGGACCGAGCGGAAAGCGACGACGACAATGTGTCGCGGAACAGCCGCGATGGCGACTGAAGCGCTACCTGAACGACACGAGCAGTGACCGGGGGCATCGTTAGCCTGCCGAGTTCTTCGCCAGGCGGGTTAGCGCCAGGCAGCGGTCCGCTCCCCGGCACCAGACTCTACGCCCGGGAGCGACGCGCTACTGGCTAGTTGACCTTTGTACCCATACTCGCGTTTCTAGACTTAATGCGGCAATCATACTGGTTTAGTCAGCTGGGCGTCTCCCAGCGCGGCGGGCCGAGTAGTGGCGAGCCGCTGCGCGCGGGACGGTCCGCTGTTCCATCTGGCCGTTGACATTGGTATTCGGAGCCGACTCCCGTCAACTGTCAGAGCTAGTCCGCTAGGTGCTGACGCCGGGAAGAAACCTATGGCTCCTGGCTGACAGTAGGTGGCGTGTCGAGCGGAGTGCGGAGGAGCTTAAGTTCGGCCTGGGTCGCGATGGTGGCAGCCGCAACCCGGCCGTTGAACGACCTCATCTGAGTGAGTGAGGTCGATCGTGCCTGCTCGGTGGTCAGCTTGGCCAGGGTCTGGAGATCCCGCATCACCGTATTGGCTATGACCGTCATCTGGGGCGTGAACACGGTCGCAGCCGCCGGCACGGGCGTCCCGTTCGACGCGGCGCTGGTATTCAGTGCGACGAATCTGGCTCTGTTCTGTGCCGTGTCCGTGACCGTGGCCAGCGTGCTGTCGAGCGCCTGCTCCGCTGAAGCCGCCGCCGTAAGGGCCGCTTGCGCCGCAACGAGATTGTGCCTCTCGTTGACTTGGTACGCGGCCGCGTCGGCGTTCAGTAGCTTGCCGGACGGGGTCACGATCGCCTCGTACCGGGCGATGTCCATCTGCCGAGTTATGCAGGGCAAACCCGAAACGTACGGGGCAGGCTCGCAGTCGGCAGCGGCAAGCGCGACCTTGTGCCGCGCGCCCGCTCCCGTGGCGTAGTAAAGGCCCAGGATCACCAAGATAGAAGACAGGCCGCTGACGAACATGAGGATGACCTTCCCAGTCCTCGTGTTGTCCTCGCGGCCAGATCCCGTGCGGTCCTCGCGGCGACTGGGGTAGGTCTCGCTCCTGTCCCTCCTCCCATACCGTCCCTGTGGCTCCCAGAAATCGCTCTCTTCGTAGTTGTCTATCACTATCGGCCCCTATTAGAAGGCTAAGGCGAACGGCTACCTTACTGTTCGCCTTGGCGACGATCGCTACTTACTCGGCGCTCGGCGTCTCCTTAAACGAGTTCATTCCCTTGAAGATCTCCTCATTGATGATGAACGTCATAGCGAAAACGAAGAGCAGGAACACCGGAGTGATGGCTGCGTA
>JASHTT010000350.1 GCA_030040415.1 Streptosporangiaceae bacterium
AAGTGCAGACCGGGCGGCGCGGTGAGCGGCGGCGGGTAGAACGGCACGGTCGGCAGCGCGAGCACGTCCACGCCGCGCAGCGCCTCGCTCATCGCAGCCCGCCAGCTAACCTGCCGCACCCGGGCCCGCGCCAGGTCCGCCGCGGTGACCTTGTCGGCGCTCGTCAGCCTGGCGTGCACGTTGGGACCGATCAGCGCGCGCCGGTCCGGATCGGCGAGCAGCGCGCGGTTCGACCAGACCGCCTCGGCGTCGATGATGACGCCGCAGGCTTCCCGGGCGGCCAGCCACCCAGCCAGTTCGACGTCCACCACCTCGAGCCCGCTGGCACGAAGCGCCGAGTCCACCGCCTCGTCAATATCGGGAACGACGTCAAAACCGGCGGGCCGTACTCGTCCCACGCGGCCGGCGGGCTGGCTGTCTACCGTGAATGCCGGCTCAAGCAGCGCCATCCCGGTGACAACCCCGGCCACGTCCCTGGCCATCGGCCCGACGGTGTCCAGGCTCGGCGCGAGCGGCCAGACGCCATCGAGCGGGACGCGGCCATGCGTCGTCTTCAGCCCGGTGACGCCGTAGAACGCCGACGGGATCCGGATCGACCCACCGGTGTCCGAGCCGTAGGCGACGTCGGCGTCGCCGGCCGCCACCGCCACCGCCGAGCCACTCGATGATCCGCCCGGCAGCAAGTCAGGATCGAGCGGGTTGACCGGCGTACCGAACCACTCGTTGATCCCGGCGCCGCCGTAAGCCAGTTCGTGCAGGTTGGCCTTGCCCACGATCGCGGCCCCGGCCGCGCGCGCGCCGGCCATGCAGGCCGCGTCGGCGATCGCCGGCTGAGCGGTCTGCGCGACAGCGCGGCTGCCGGCCGTGGTCGGCACGCCGACAACATCGATGAGGTCCTTGACCGCGAGCCGGACCCCGTCGCTGGCATGCGGCAGCCGCGTAATGAACGTCGTCATCGGGACAATCTAGCCGCGCTAGCCCGCGGACCACCGCTAACTCGCGCCGCCCCGTGGCCCCCGGCTCGAACGGCCGTCGGGGCCAAAGATAGGCAGTTTCGCCCATGTGCGACCCCCATTGCCCCACCTACGATCCGTCGTTAATGGCTGGCTACGGGCGTCCGGTCCCTCCCGGTTTGGGCTTCCCGCTGCTGCCGCGAGCGTGCCTGCGAGGGGGACGCCACGGAAAAAGGCTGCCGGAGCCCGGCGGCGAAAGGGGTCCTGATGGGCATATCACGCTGCGCTGCCGGGGCACGGCGAGCCATGGTCATGCTGGCCGCCGCAGTGCTGCCGATCGCGGCGGCCGGGCTGGCGCTGGCCTCGGCTCCGGCCGCGCAAGCGACCACCAGCTCTGGGGCTCGCCATGCCGTTGGTTCTGGGCTGTCGTTGGCGCAGGCTCCGGCGGGCCTGCAGGCGGCAGTGCGCCGGACGCTTGGGCTGCAAGCCAGCCCTGCCGAAGGTCCGGTGCTGCAGGCCACGCTGACCGGCGGCGCCGAGAACGACTACTTCGGGGTCTCGGTCTCCATCTCCGGAACCACGGCGGCGGTGGCCGCCGAGGGCGTCAACTCGAATGACGGGGCGGTGTACGTGTACGTCCAGGGGGGCGGCACCTGGGTCCAGCAGGCCACGCTGACCGCCACGGTGCCAGTGCCTGGAGTCGAGTTCGGCGAGTCGGTCGCGATCTCCGGGTCGACGGTGGTGGTCGGCGCTCCGTACTACGGCACCGGCTTCGACGTGAACTCCGGGGCGGCGTACGTGTTCGGTGAAGCGGACGGCAGCTGGAGTCAGCAGGCCTTGCTGACCGGCGCCGCCGCGGACAACCTCTTCGGTTACTCGGTCGCTACCTCGGGGTCCACGGTGGCAATAGGCGCCTACGCCGCCAGCTCGGCCGCCGGGTCGGTATACCTGTACGCCCCGTCGGACGGCAGCTGGAGTCTCGAGGACACGCTGACCGGCGGCACGGACGCGACCTTCGGCTACTCGGTGGCGATGTCCGGGTCCACGCTGGTCGTGGGCGCCCAGGGCGCCGCGTCGGGCACCGGCGCGGTGTACGTGTACACGGGCTCGGGCAGCACCTGGACCCAGCAGGCCGCGCTCACCGACGCTGCCGCCGGGGACACCTTCGGCTCGGCGGTGGCCGTGTCGGGGTCGACGATGGTCGCGGGCGCCTCCGGCGCCGAGGCCGCGTACGTGTTCGACCTATCGGGCGGCAGCTGGAACCAGCAGGCCACGCTCACTCCTACCGGCGGCGCGTCGGGAGGTTTCGGCTGGTCGGTGGCGGTCTCGGGGTCGACGGCAGTGGTGGGCGCCATCGGCTGGGACTCCGACGCCGGAGCGGCCTATGTATTCGTCCGCTCCGGCAGCAGCTGGGCCGAGGAGGGCGCGCTGACCGGCAATGCCGAGAACGACTACCTCGGCAGCTCCGTGGCCGCGTCCGGGTCCACCGTGCTGGTTGGCGCGTCCGGTTTCTACACCGACACCGGGGCTGTCTACGTGTACGCCATCCCGGACACCTCGGCGACCACCCTCAAGCTGTCGACGGCCAAGGTGACGTACGGCAGCGAGGGCACGGCCAAGTTCACCGCAACAGTGACTTCGAAAGCCGCGCCGACCGGCACGGTGACGGTCACCGAGTCCAAGACCACGCTGTGCACGATCACCCTGGCGTCCGGGACCGGGTCGTGCACCATGAAGCCCACCCTGCTGCCGGCCGGCAGCTACAAGGTCACCGCCAGCTACGGCGGCAACACCCTGGTCGCCGCGTCAGCCTCGGCAGCCAGCACCCTCACCATCGCCAAGGACACCTCGGCGACCACCCTGACACTGTCGGCCGCCACCATCACCTCCGGCCACGAGAACACCGAGCACCTCAGCGTCCAGGTCACCTCCCCGCACCTGACCACGGTCACCGGCACGGTCACCATCACCGCCACCACCGCAAAGGGCAAGCCGGTCAAGGTGTGCACGGTCACCCTCAAGTCCGGCAAGGGCAGCTGCACGCTGACCGCCAAGCAACTCCCGGCCGGCACCTACACACTGACCGCGGCCTACCCCGCCAGCACCAGCATCCTGGCCTCAACCTCAGCCAAGAA
>JASHTT010000351.1 GCA_030040415.1 Streptosporangiaceae bacterium
GAGCAGGTCGCCGCGGCCGCCGCACGCGGCGCCCGCATGGTCACGCACCTGTTCGACGCGCAGCGTCCGCTGCATCACCGGGAGCCCGGTGTCGTCGGCCAGGCACTGACCGATAGCCGGCTGACCAGCGGGCTGATCGCCGACCTGCGCCATGTCGTCGCCCCCGTCTGCGCGCTGGCGTTCGCGGCGGCCCCTGGGCGGATCGCGCTGGTGACCGACGCGGCCGCGCCGGCTGGCATGCCGCCCGGCGAATACCTGCTTGGCGGCGAGCCGGTTACCTTGCCGCCGGGCGCCGGCGTGCCACCCATCCGCGGGGACGGCACGCTCGCCGGTTCCGCACTGCGCATGGACACGGCCGTGGCCAACGCTGTGGCCTGCGGCGTCGGTCTTGCCGATGCCGTGGCCGCGGCCACTAGGATTCCTGCGGACCTGATCGGCAGACCGGACCTGGGCAGGATCGCCCCGGGCGCCGCTGCCGACCTTGTCTGGCTGAGCCCGCAGCTGTCGACCCGCGCCACCTGGATCGGCGGCCAGCTAGCGTACGCCGACGGCACTCCGGCCACGATGGCCGCCGTGCGCGCGTGACTGAGAGGAGCCGGTTGTCAGTGGGCGCCCCGTCGCTGATGTTCCAGGAGATCTGTGAGCAGCCTGCAGCCCTGTCGGCCACCATTTCTTCGCTGTTGCCACGCCGACCGGAGATCGCCGGGCTGGCGCGGGACGTCCGCGCGGTGCTTTTCATCGCCCGCGGGACGTCAGACAACGCGGCCGTCTACGGCAGCTACCTGGTGCAGGTGCACGCCGGGCGCCTTGCCTCGCTGGCGTCGCCGTCGGTGGCCACGACCTACGGTGCGCGGATAGACCTGGCCGGAGTGCTGGCTGTCGCGCTGTCCCAGTCCGGTCAGACCGAAGAGATCGTCTCGACGCTGGAGTGGGCCGCTGCCTGCGGAGCGCGGACGCTCGCCATCACGAACGGCGGGGCCGCCTCGCCGCTCGCGCAGGCGGCCGACGTCGCGCTCATCACCCTGGCCGGCACGGAACTGGCGGTGCCGGCCACGAAGACCTTCACCACGCAACTGGCTGCGCTAGCCGTGCTCGCGCTCGCGCTCGGCGCGCCGCTGGACGCCGGCGAGCTGGCGGCCGTGCCCGACGCGGTCGCGGACCTGCTGGCCTGTCCGCCGGATCTGTCGCCTGTCGTCGACGGCCTTGCCGGGGTGCCGGGTGTCGTCGTATCGGGGCGCGGGATGGCCTACGCGGCGGCCCTGGAACTGGCACTGAAGCTCAAGGAAGCCTGCTATCTGCACGCCATGGGGCTGTCGTACGCGGATCTGCTGCACGGGCCGATCGCGGTGGTGGACGAGCAGACGCCGGCCGTGGTGCTGGCTGCCGACTCCGGCCCGGCGCTGGCCGGCACCGTTGACCTCGCCCGGCGGGTGCGCGGCGCCGGGGCCCGGGCCTACGGCATCGGTGGCGGTCCGGAGCTGGCCGCCGCTAGCTCGGCGTGGTTGCCCGGACCGGGGCTGCCCGAGTGGCTCGCGCCGATCGGGCTCATCGTGCCGGGTCAGCTGCTCACCGAGGCGCTGGCCAGGCGCCTCGGTCTGGATCCGGACCGGCCGCGTGGGCTCAGCAAGGTCACCCAGACGGACTGACGGTGTCCCGGACCCGGGTAGACGGCACGACGCAGTGCTGCAGTGGTTCGGGCTGCCGACGGCGCTGCCGGACCGCCACTCATACCCCGCGGGCGGCTAGCGCCGCGCTGCCACGACCTGCTGCAGGATCGCGCGTTGCTCGAGCAAGATGCTGCGGGTTGGGTCGTCCGCTGATGTCCCGCGCAACTCGGCGTCGGTGGCTGCCAGCGTGGCGTCGTCGGCCAGGGTCGCCGGGTAAAGGGCCCTGGCCAGCCGTTGCGCGGTGCGGGCATCGAGCCGCCGGACTGCCGGCAGCGCCTCGCTGAAGTAGCGGTTGCGGAAGCCCGCGACCAGCTCCTCCTGGCCGGGCACCCAGATACCCCGCGCGTGCGCGATAGCGAGCCGTGGTGACTGGCCTTCGGCCAGTGCGGCTGCCCACGCTTCCTGCTTCGCCGGCTGCGCTGGGCGCCGGGCGCGGCAGGTCGCCAGCTGCGTGTCGCCGCCGACCGGGTCGGCGTCGGCGTAGGCGGCCAGGTCCTGTTCGGTGGCAAGGTCGCGGGTCGCCAGGTTCGCCAGGATCTTGGCGCGCAGGTCGAGCTGGAGGGTCAGGCCGCGGGGCAGCGCCTCGCCGCCGAGC
The DNA here is from genome assembly GCA_030040415.1 of Streptosporangiaceae bacterium. GTDB lineage: Bacteria > Actinomycetota > Actinomycetes > Streptosporangiales > Streptosporangiaceae > JAJYUU01. The sequence goes on from JASHTT010000351.1 coordinate 2,263, forward strand.
CAGCCGCTGAGCAGGTCGAGCTGGTCGGAACTGTCCGCGCTCTGCGCGAACGCAGCGGCCAGTACGCGCTGCGCCCGGCTGTCGGGCTCGGCCCGCTCGGCGGCCGCGAGGCAGGCCGCCGCGAGCTGCTCCCGCAACCCCGGCCGGGCTTGCGTGCCGGCGTAGAAATCCGCCGCCCGCAGCGCCCGCTCGAGCAGGTAGGCGGCACCCGCCGGTGGCTGGCCGTTGCCTAGCCTGCGGACCACCAGGCCGACGAACTCGGCAGCTCGCAGTTCGGCTGCCTGCACCATGTCGAAGGCCGCGTTCCAGCAGACAGATTCGGCGAGCGGGTCGCCCAGATCGAAGGCGACCGCGGCCAGCGCATGCAGTGATGGTTCGTCGAACCTCGTCTTGGCGAACGTCAGGTCACCGTCGTTGACGACGATGGCGGCAGGCCGCTGTTTGCCCAGTAGGTCGGGCATCTCAGTCCGCGCGCCGCTGACCTCGGCGTCGATCTGTCCGTCGGGGCTGAGGCTGGTCCCCGCACCGGAATACAGGCCAATGGCGACCCGGTGCGTACGCGGTTCACCGCCGCCCGGCGGGGACTCCTGGAGCAGCGCCGCAGACGTGATCGTGCCGTCCGGAGCTGTGACGATCTCGGGCCGCAGCGTATTGACCCCGCTGAGCCTGAGCCACTGGCGCGCCCAGCCCGTGAGGTCCCGGCTTGCTGCCGTAGACCAGCAGCCGACGATGTCGTCGACGGACGTGGACGACCAGGCGTACCGGGTCAGGTAGTCAGTCAGCCCGGCGCGCATGGCGTCGTCGCCAATCAGCGCGGCGAGCTGGCGGATGACGCTGGCTCCCTTGGAGTACCTGATCGGGCCGGGGCTGGTCAGCGCGTCGGCAGCGGTGGCGACCTGAGCGACCACGGGCTCCGTGCTCGGCAGGCTGTCGGCCTCATAGGCGGAGGCCTTGCCGCTCATGGCGAACTCCGCCCACGCGCTCGCCAGCCCGAATTCCGCCGCCAGCGCTCGCTGGGACAGGTAGGTTGCCATGGCCTCGGCCAGCCAGTCGTCGTCCCACCAGCGGCCCTCGACCAGGCATCCGAACCAGAGGTGGGCCGCCTCGTGCGCGAGCACCTCGACGACGAAGTTGTCGCCGCTGTCTGCAGCTTGCTGAAGCAGCGTTTCGCTGGCGTACATCACCGCGGGAACCTGCATCGCGGCCGGGCCGAGTTCCGGCACGAAGACGATGTCCAGCTTGCCGAAGGGGCTGGGCACACCGAGCAAATCCTCGTAGTAGCTGACCGCCCGGCCGACGATGTCCGCAATCCGGGCTAGGCCCGGCAGGCCCACCAGCCTCGGCCGGCACCGCACCGTCAGCTGAAGGCCGCCGCGCGCCGTTGGCTCAGCGACGGTGACGTACGGCCCTGCGCAGAGCGTGAACTCGTATGGCTTGACGGCGCGCGCCGCGGCGAAACGCCACGAGCCAGCATGGCCGTCCGCGGGATGCTGCGCGACGGCGCCGTTCGCCACGCACTGCCAGCCGGCCGGCACCGCGGCCGTGAGCGTCAGGTCGGCCCGCATGTCGGGCTGGTCGAAGCAACAGAAGACGCTTGGCCCAGCGGTCGGGAAGCAGTTGGCGAGCACGTAGTGGCTGCCGTCTGCTGGGTCGGTGAAGCGGACCAGGCCGAGCTGGCTGCGGCCGAAGGCGACTTCGGCGTCCACCATGAGCTTGTTTTCGGGAACGAGCCCATGTAGCGCCAGCCGGGCATTGGCGACGCTGCCAGGATCCAACTGCTGGTCGTTGAGCACGGCTGCGTGCACAGCCAGCGCGTCGAGGTCGGCGAAAGTGCTCGCGCCAGGCTCCCGGCAGCGGAAGTCGATCTCGGTCCGAACTCGAACAGGGTCGGCAGTCAGGTCGAGTGTCACCGAATAAGAGCGGACGTCGATCAGGTGCGCCCGGGCAACTGCCTCTGCATGCGTGAGAGCCGTCGGCACGATGGGCAAGCCTAATCAGTCAGGACCCGCGATACACCTTCCATTGCGCGGCCTGGGCACGCGGGCGAAGGACCATGAGGTCAACGTTGACGTGAGCCGGCCGGGTAATCGCCCAGGTCACCGCGTCGGCCACATCGTCTGCGGTCAGCGGCTCGGCGACGCCGGCGTACACCGCCGCGGCCTTATCCGCGTCGCCGCGGTACCGGTTCACCGCGAACTCAGCTGTCTTCACCATGCCCGGCGCGATCTCGATGACCCGGACCGGCTTGTCGTACAGCTCCAGCCGTAGCGTCTCCGCGATACCGTGCACCGCGTGCTTGGCCGCGACGTACCCGCCGCCGCCCTCGTAGGCAATCAGCCCGGCCGTCGAACCCATTAGCACGATCGTGCCGGCGCCGCTGTCGATCAGCTTCGGCAGCAGGCCCTTGATCGCATACAGCGTGCCGAGCACGTTCACGTCGTACATGTCCAGCCAGTCGTCGGCCGAGCTGTCGGCGACGTAGTCCGCGCCGATCGCGCCGCCTGCGTTCGCGACCAGGACGTCGCACTTGTCGACCGACGTGGCGAAGGCGGCAACCGCCTGCTGGTCGGTGACGTCCAGCTGGTGTACCTCCGCGGTCCCGCCGCTGGCGGCGATGCGCTTGGCTACCTCGGCGAGCCGGTCTGCCCGCCGCGCCGTCAGCAGCACCCGGTATCCGGCCTCGGCCAGCTGGACAGCGGTCGCCGCGCCGATGCCGCTGCTTGCTCCCGTGATCACCGCCGTGCGTTCCATGCAGCGATTCTGCCAGTTAACGCGGGTCGCCTAAGATCGGGCCGTGCCCGGGCTGCGCGGAGTGATCACTGACTGGGGTGGTGTGATGACCAACCCGATCATCGAGACCGTGAATGCCTGGCTGGCCGCCGACGGCATCGACCGGGCGAGCTATTTCACGATCATGCGGCAGTGGGTGCAGCAGGCCTACTCCGACGCCGTCGACGGCGTCGACGGCAACCCGATGCACGCGCTGGAGCGCGGCGAGTGCACGGTCGAGGAGTTCGAGCTGGCACTGGCCAGCAACCTGGTGACGCTGGACGGCGGGCCGGTGGCCGATCAGGGTCTGCTGACCCGGATGTTCGCCGGGTCGAAGCCCGACAGCGCCATGCTTGAGGTGTTCCGCAGGCTGCACGCGGACGGAGTGCCCACCGGGATGCTGTCCAACTCCTGGGGCCCCGACTATCCGCGCGAGCTGTTCGCGGACATGTTCGATGCCGTGGTGATCTCCGCCGAGGTTGGCATGCGCAAGCCGGAGCCGCGGATCTTCCTGCACGCCGCGCAGTTGCTCGGGCTCGACCCCGCCGAGTGCGTGTTCATCGATGACATCCAGGCGAACGTCACGGCGGCCGAGGAGATGGGGTTCACCGGCGTGCTGCACACCGAGGCAGCAGCCACGTCATCGCGGCTCGGCGAGCTGCTCGGCGTCATACTGCCTTAGCGGCGCGATTCGGCCAGACGCTCCCGGCCGGGCACCATTAGCCTGTCGGCTGTGCCCGACTATCCGCATCCGGCTAGCCCTGGCCGATCGGCCAACATGCGCGCCAACCGGCGTAGCGACACCAAGCCCGAACTGGCGTTGCGCCGCGAGCTGCACAAGCAGGGTTACCGGTACCGCAAGGACTACCGGATCGACCTGACCGGCGCACGGGTACGGCCCGACATCGCGTTCACGGCCCGCCGGGTTGCCGTGTTCGTCGACGGGTGCTTCTGGCACTGCTGCCCCGAGCACGGCGGCCAGCCCGCCAGCAACACCTGGTACTGGGAACCCAAGCTGGCGAGGAACGTGGAGCGGGACCGCGCTGCCGACGCCGCGCTCGCCGCTGCTGGCTGGCAGGTCGTGCGGATCTGGGAGCACGAGTCGCTAGATGCGGCCGTGGCGGCTGTCGTCACGGCGCTCGCGGGCATGACCCGCGCCTAACCGGGTGGTTACGTCGTCATTTAGCTGACCGCCCGGTATGGCGGCTGGCACACTCATATCTCTATTCGCCTGCGCGGTGGGAATTCACATGCGCGTTTATTTGCCCTCTACGCTGCCGGCGCTCGCCGAGGTGCTGCTAGCCGGCGGCATCAGCCAGGTTCCGGCGCCCGGTTACGCCGTGACGCCCTCGCTCCGGGAGTGGTACTCCAGCGGCGATGTCGAGGAGCTCGAGTACGTCGCGCTCACGCACGCGGCCAGGGCGTCACTGCGGCTGCTGGCGGACGACCCTGAGGCCCGGCGACGGCGCGTGGTGCTGGCCGCCGAACTGTCCGACGCTCAGGTGCATGTCGGTAACGGGTTCGACGAGCCCGCGCTGGTCGAGGTGACGACGCCGGTGGCGCTTGCGGACATCAAATCTGGTCACATCGACGACGCTGCCGCCGAGGCCGACATAGCCGCAGCGGTGGCCGCGCTGTCTGCCGCCGACGCGGGAGACGGCGACGCCAGGTTCGTCGTCGACGGCGCCGAGGGCTTCGAGCTGCTCTGGTACGCCACCCAGGAACTGCCCGATCTGACGAGCTGAACTGCGGATATGCTCGCCAGGCGGCGGTTGCCGCCGCGGCAGCGCTTTCGTGGCACGATGGGGTAGCCGCTGCGATGCCCGCAAATCAGGAGCGACAGTCGATGGATGCCGTCACGAATGTGCCGTTTCCGGCGAATGAGGCGATCAAGAGATATGCCCCCGGTAGCCCGGAACGCGCGGCTCTCGAGCAGAAGATCAAGGATCTGGCCGGCCAGAGCGCCGAGCTGACCATGACCATCGGCGGCCAGCAGCGGATGGGCGGCGGCGACACGATCGAGGTGGTGCAGCCGCACAACCGCAGGCACGTGCTCGGCCAGCTGCGCAACGCGACCGACGAAGACGTCCAAGCCGCCATCGGCGCGGCCCTGGACGCCGCGCCCGGCTGGCGTGCGCTGTCGTTCGACGACCGCGCGGCGATATTCCTGAAGGCCGCCGAGTTGCTTGCCGGGCCGTGGCGGCAGACGATCAACGCCGCTACCATCCTCGGCCAGTCCAAGTCCGTGTATCAGGCGGAGATCGACGCGGCCTGCGAGCTGATCGACTTCTGGCGGTACAACGTGTACTACGCCAGGCGGCTGCTTGCCGAACAGCCTGTGTCCGGGCCGGGTTCGTGGAACCGCCTCGACTACCGGCCGCTCGAGGGTTTCGTGGTCGCGATCACCCCGTTCAACTTCACCTCGATAGCCGCTAACTTGCCCACCGCACCGGCGCTGATGGGTGACGTGGTGATCTGGAAGCCGTCGCCGACCCAGCAGCTTTCCGCCCACTACCTGATGCGGCTGCTCGAGGCCGCCGGGCTGCCGCCTGGCGTCATCAACATGGTGACCGGCGACGGCACGGCGGTGTCCCGGGTCGCGCTGCCGCACCGTGACCTGGCCGGCATCCACTTCACCGGCTCGACCCGTACCTTCCAGCATCTATGGCGCACGGTCGGCGAGCACATCGGCGGCTACCGCGGCTACCCGCGGCTCGTCGGCGAGACCGGCGGCAAGGACTTCGTGATCGCGCATCCGTCCGCCGATCCGGACGTGCTCAGCACCGCGCTGGTTCGTGGCGCCTTCGAGTACCAGGGCCAGAAGTGCTCGGCGGCATCACGCACGTACATCGCGCGCAGCGTCTGGGACAAGGTACGCGACCGGCTTGTTACGGGCATCGGTGAGCTGACCGTCGGTGATGTGGCCGCCGACCTGTCGACGTTCATGGGCGCGGTGATCGACGAACGGGCCTTCGCCAAGCACTCCGACGCGCTTGCCAGGGCCGCCGACCGGCCGGCGATCAGCGTGCTGGCGGGTGGCACAGCCAGTGACGCCGACGGTTACTTCGTGCAACCGACGCTGCTCGAGTCCACGGATCCGACCGACGAGATCTTCACCACCGAGTACTTCGGGCCGATCCTCGGTCTGTTCGTCTATCCAGACCACGAGTACGAATCCGTTCTCGTGCAGGCTGCAGACATCGCGCCGTACGCGCTGACCGGCTCGATCATCGCGCAGGATCGCGCCGCCATCGCGCACGCCACGGACGCGCTGCGGTTCTCGGCCGGCAACTTCTACATCAACGACAAGCCGACCGGAGCAGTCGTCGGCCAGCAGCCGTTCGGCGGGGCCAGGGCGAGCGGCACCAACGACAAGGCGGGCTCGATCTTCAACCTGATCCGCTGGGTCAACACGCGCACGATCAAGGAACTGTTCGTGCCGCCGACCGACTACCACTACCCGCACATGGGCTAGGGCTGTCACGAGCACGCGGTACGTGGGTCACTGGCAGATCACGGAAGCTGGCCGGGATGCTGCACGATGCCCGAACTGAGCAAGGCCGCCCAGCCGAGGATCTGGCCTTTGCGGAAGTGTGTCGTCCCGTCCAGTCCGGTGCTCGAGTGGGCCCGGATCGCTACGTCGACGTAGCCCATGTAGGCGTAAGTCTTTGGGTTGATCACGATCTGCTCCTTGAGGTAGCCCTCCTGCACCGTGGAGAAGCCCACCCCGGTCCGGCCCGCTAGGTCGGTCACCGACCGCTCGAAGTGCACCCCCGGATCGCGGGCCAGCACTCCGTATAGCGCGGCCAGTAGGCGAGGCGGCAACACGACGTTCTGCATCAGGGCCTGGACGGCGTTGAAGACGCCCACGTTGCCGGTGCCCTCGGCGCCGATCGGATTAGTTTCTCTCCGCAGGTTGTCCCGGATGACCGCCATGAGCCGGGCCGGGCTAGTCGGCAGCGAGTTCAGGTAGCCGTAGCTCACCAACGGCCAGCCGAACGTCGTCGGGGCCGAGGCCTGCCCGGTCTTGGCGGAACGGGGCAGGTTCGATGCCGCGATGACCAGCTTCCCGTTCTTGAGGTACGCGTACTCCTGGTAGTCCACCCGGGTCCAGATCTGCTGCTCCAGACGGCCGTCAGGCGCCCCCTTCAGATATCCACCCGCGCCCGCGGACGACGTCGCCTGCAGCACGTCGGTGTAGATCCACTGGTACGGCCCGGGATTGAATGCTGGTCCCGTAGCCGCAGCCAGGGTCGCGTAGTCGACCAACTGGGCTGCGGTGCCCACGGGCCCGAAGCTGGGCACCGCGGAGGGATGCGATGCGCCGGCCGTCGGCCGCCCCGGAGCCGACTGGCCGGGAAGGGGAATGACCCCACCAGCGATGATCGCGACCGCCGCCACCCCTGCCACGGACGCTCCGAAGAGCCATCGGCGCGCCCGTTGTGACGTCGCCGAGCGGGAGGCTGGCCGGTGCGCCGAGTGCTCCGGGAGGGGAGTGGCGGCGATCTGCCCGGCAAGGTCGGCGAAGGCGTCGGCGCTCACCATGCGGGCGGCGTCGGCATCGGAAACCCGGGAAATCCGGCTGACCTGATTCATGCGTAGTCTCCATGCGTGACGTGGACAGGGGCGGGCGATGGCGTCGCCTGGCGGCTCGCGACGGCGTCGGCGAACCGGCGCCGGGCCCGATGCAGCCGGATGCGCACGGCGTTGCGCGAGCAGCCAAGGACGGCGGCGACCTGACCATGGTCGAGGCCCTCCCACCCGATCAGGGCGAGCAGTTCCCGGTCGGGTTCGGGCAGGCTGCGGAAAGCCGCGGCGATCTCGGCCAGCTCCCCGGTGTACTCGGCTGGCTGGTACTGGGCGGCGAGCTGCGCGCGGAATCGGTTGTTCGCCGCGATTCGCCGCCGTTCGCCCCGGCGATGATTGGCGAGCACGTGCCTGGCCACGCCGTAGAGCCATAGTCGGCCCTGGTCGCCGGGCGGCACGCAGTCGAGCCGGCGCCACGCGGTGAGGAAGGTCTCGGCGACCACGTCAGCCGCATCGTCCGGGTTATCGGTACGACGCAGCACGTACCCGAGGATCGGGCCGCAGTTGGCCGCATAGACCTCCTCAAAGCGGCGCCGTCGCTCATCCGGGTCGCCAGGATGGGGGTATCGCAAGGCTGCTCCTCTCGACACCAGCCATATGTCCGCGTCAAGCCTGCGCATTTCAGTGCCGCCAAGGGATACCACCATCGGCTCGCCGTGCTTGTTGATCGTGACGGCAACATGATCCGGTTCGGTTCACCGATCAACCCAGGATGACGCGCGCGGGCGAACTCTGGCCGCGCCCGACGCGTTGAGCGAATAGTTGCCGGGAACGGGGGCACTTTCCTGGCCTATCGGCTCAGCGGAGGACGGCGCGAATGACCGACTACGTGGCTGGCGCACGGCCTGGTGCGGATGAGCGTGCGTACGAGGCGGCGGAGAACGACGGTGACAACGACGCGGACCAGGCTCCGGGCGACGCGGTAAGGGATTCGCGCCGCGCCGCCCTGATCGAGGCCGCGCGGGCGCGTTGGGTCGCCTCGCTCACCGACCTCGGTGGCCGGAACACGCTGCTGTACTTCAAGGATCGCCGCTCCGCCACGCTGGACTTGGCGGAGGCCGATCCCGAGGCGCTGGAGAAGTTCTTGCGCACCGGGTCGATCAGGCTCACCAGGCTGTTCCGTGACGTCGATGCCCGCGCGGACGCGATC
>JASHTT010000352.1 GCA_030040415.1 Streptosporangiaceae bacterium
GGACTGGCGGGGGTCCGGGGGTCGCCCCCCGGGAGAATACAGCGCGACCAGCGCGGACTGGCGGGGGTCCGGGGTTCGCCCCCCGGGAGAATACAGCGCGACCAGCGCGACTAACCCGTCATGCGACCTCGCTCACGTCACGGCGAGTTCCGGCCGCCACCGCAGGATAGTCCGGACCGATCTCAATCCGCGGGAAGACCGGCGCTGGCTCGGGCAGCCTGCCGCTGTAGTCATCGCAGGCGGCCGCGGCCCTGGCAGCGAGATCTGGCAGGAAAGGCCACAGTTCGGCGGCCGCAACCTGGCAGGACGCGAGCAGCGCGCCAAGGACCGCGTCCAGCCGCCGGCCCGCCTCGCTGTCACCAGCTCGCTCGGCCCGCGCTAGCTGCCACGGCTGCGCAGCCTCGACGTAACGGTTCGCTTGCTCGACTATGCCGAACACCGCACTCGCTGCCGCCCTGAAGTCGAACGCCGCCAGTGCCGCGACGACGGCTGACCGGGTGCGCTCGACCGCGGCCCATAGTTCCGCTGCGTCGGCTGGCCAAGCTGCCCGATCCGGCCCGGCGGCGACCGTGGCGGCAAGCAACCGGCTCGTTCCTTGCGGACGGCAGCCTGCCCGGACCCACCCGTTCCTTGTCGAATGGGCGAGCGTGACGACGCGGTGCACCAGATTGCCGAGACCGTTGGCCAGATCCTCGTTCGCGCGCGAGACGAGCCTTTCCACCGTGAAGTCGGTGTCGCCGGAGCGCGGCACGTCGCGAAGCAGCCACCAGCGAAGCGCGTCGATGCCGTACTTGGCGGCCAACTCGACGGGGTCGTTCCGGCCGGTGCTGGTCTCTGGCGCCGACTTGCTGATCCTGCGGCCGCCGGTCGTGACGTAGTCGTGCACGAAGACCTCCGTGGGCAGCGGGGCGCCCGCGGACAGCAGGATGGCCGGCCAGTACACCGCGTGGAACCGCAGCACGCCCTTGCCCACCAGGTGAATCCGGCGGTCGGCGCCAGCCCACCAGCGCTCGTAGTCCTGGCCGCTAGATCCGTATCGGAGCGACGTCACGTAGTTGCCCAGCGCGTCAAACCACACGTAGATCACCTGGCCGGGGTCGTCAGGTACGCCGATCCCCCAGCCACGCGCCCTGGCCACCGAGCGGGACACGCTGAAGTCCGCCAGGCCCGCCGTGATGAAGCCGAGCACCTCGTTGCGGCGCGCGGCGGGCTCGATCCGCAGCTCGCCGGAGCTGACCAGCTCGTGCAGCTTTCCGGCGTAGCGGGACAGCCGAAAGAACCAGTTCTCTTCGCTGACTCGCTGCGGCGTGGTGCCGTGCTCGGGGCAGCGGCCGCCCGGCAGCTCGCCGGGTGCATAGAACTGCTCGCAGCCGACGCAGTACAGGCCCTCGTAATCCTTCCGGTACAAGTCACCGCTGGCCTGACAGGCCCGCCACAGCCGTTCGACACCTGGCCGGTGCCGCGGGTCGCTGCCTGTCCTGATGAAGTCGTCGAACGACAGTGACAGCTGCTCACGGAGGGCTGCGAAGGTACCGGCGTTGCGGTTGACCAGCTCGCGAGGGCTGATCCCTTCGGCGTCAGCGGCCAGCACGGTCTTCAGCGAGTTGTCATCCGTGCCGCTCTGCAGCCGCACCTCATCACCGATCCGGCGGTGATGCCTGGCGAGCACGTCGGCCTGGACGAACTCCAGCGCGTGACCCAGGTGCGGTCGCGAGTTGACGAACGGGATGGTCGTACTGAGATAGACGCGGCTCATCGGAACCTCCTCATAGCCGAGGGGGCGCCGACCCCGCACATGAATCGAGGCCCCCTGCGGGGCCTCGTGCGGACGTCAGTCCGTGCGTGCTGAGATGGCCCCGGCTAGCGGGGCATCATCTCCTGATGCGCGAAGGACTGCATACGTAAAGTGTACCGGACGCAGGTAAGTCGGCTCCAGGCTGACTGAGGTACCGGCCCGTGGTCTGCTAGTCAGCAGCTGGCCGCGCGGTGGCGAACAGGCTGCGGACCTTCGTGCCGTCCGGTGCGCTCCACAGGGCGGTGACCTCTCCGGGTTCGGGCCGCGCGGCCGGGTCGAAGGGTACGAGCAGCCGCACGAACGAGATCGTCAGCTGCTCGGCAGCCAGGCCGGCAATTCCCGCAGCCTCGACGGTCGGGTCCACGGTGTTGCTCTGGCCGCGGTCCTGCGCCTGCACCAGCCCCTGGATGAGCTCTGCCAGCTGGGCCAGCAGAACTGGGTCGTGGGTCCCGTCGTAGATCCAGCGCTTGCCCAGCACACCGTGCTCGGACGTTCCGATCAGGTGCGCGTCTCCGCCGGGCAGCGGTCCGCCGCGATAGGTCATCGGGATCAGGTAGGCCGTCACTGGCTCGGCAGCATCGTCGCGGGCGACGTCGAACTCGATGCCTACTTCGCCGTCCGGATCGTCGAGCCGGAACCCGCCGGCCCTGGCCAGCGAGAGGCCGCCCGCGTGCGGCAGGTACCAGTCCTGTTGCGGCAACCACGCCGTCAGCAGCTCCCGCTTGCTCGGCACCATCGTGGTCTGGTGGATAACGGCCATCGTCCTGCTCCGTCAGGTGAGGCGCTCAAGGATGAGCTCGCGAGCCCGTCCCGCATCGGCCTGGCCGCGGGTCGCCTTCATGACCTCACCGATCAGCGCACCCGCCGCTGCGACCTTGCCCTCCCGGATCTTGGCGGCGACGTCGGGGTTGGCCGCGATGGCCGCATCTACCGCTGCCGATAGCGCGCCATCGTCATTGACCACGGCGAGGCCACGGGCAGCCACCACGTCGTCCGGCTCGCCCTCGCCGGCCAGCACTGCCTCCAGCACCTGCCTGGCCAGCTTGTCGTTCAGAGTTTTCGCGCTCACGAGCTCGCTGACGCGCGCGACCTGGGCGGGCGTGACGGCCAGCGCCGAGAGATCGACACCGGCCTCGTTGGCGTGCCGGGCCAGTTCGCCCAGCCACCACTTGCGCGCCTCCGCGGGCGAGGCGCCGGCCGAAACCGTCTGCGCGACCAGGTCCAGCGCGCCAGCATTGGCCAGCGCTGCCATGTCCAGATCGGACAGGCCCCATTCCGCTTGCAGCCTGGCCCGCCGCGCGGCCGGGAACTCTGGCAGACTCGCGCGGATCTGCTCGACCCAGTCGCGCTCCGGGGCAATCGGCACCAGGTCGGGCTCGGGGAAGTAGCGGTAGTCCTGCGCCTCTTCCTTGCTCCGGCCTGCTGTGGTCGTGCCGGTGTCCTCGTGCAAGTGCCTGGTCTCCTGCACCACCCGGCTACCCGAGTCCAGCACGGCCGCCTGCCGCTCGATCTCGAACCGGACGGCGCGCTCTACCGAGCGCAGCGAGTTGACGTTCTTGGTCTCGGTCCTCGTGCCCCACTGCGCGGCGCCGCGCGGCGCGAGCGAAGTGTTAACGTCGCAGCGCAGCGAGCCCTCTTCCATCCGCACATCGGACACGCCGAGCGCGCGGAGCAGATCGCGCAACTCGGTCACGTACGCGCGGGCGACAACTGGTGCGAGCGAGCCGGTCCCAGCGACCGGCTTGGTCACCACCTCGACCAGCGGGATGCCGGCCCTGTTGTAGTCGACGAGCGAGTAGTCCGCCCCGTGGATCCGGCCGGTCGCGCCGCCGACGTGCAGTGACTTGCCGGTGTCCTCCTCCAGGTGGACGCGCTCGATGCCGACACGGAACACCTGGCCCTCGACGCTGACGTCCAGCCAGCCGTCGGTGCACAGCGGCTCGTCGTACTGCGAGATCTGGAAGTTCTTCGGCATATCCGGGTAGAAGTAGTTCTTCCGCGCGAACCGGCACCAGCTTGCGATCGAGCAGTTCAGTGCCAGCCCGATCCTGATCGTGTACTCGATCGCCGCGCGGTTTGCCACCGGCAGCGAGCCGGGCAGGCCGAGGCACACCGGACAGACCGCCGAGTTCGGCTCGGCGCCGAAGACGGTCGGGCAGCCGCAGAACATCTTGGTCGCGGTGCCGAGTTCGACGTGTGTCTCGAGCCCGATGACCGGCTCGTACCGCGCCATCGCCTCGTCGAAAGAGACGAGCTCAGCCGCCTGCGTCACGGCGTTCCTCCCTCGTTACCGTCAGCCCGCAGCCCCGTTGCGTGTCCGACCAGCGGCCCGCCCCAGCGCTGCGTCAGGGCGGCCTCCACCGCGGCGCCCACCCGGTACACCCGGTCGTCCGCGAGCGCGGGCGCCATGATCTGCAGTCCGACCGGCAGCCCGTCCTCTGGCGCGAGGCCGCAGGGCACCGAGATCGCGGCGTTCCCGGCCAGGTCGGACGGGATCGTGCACAGGTCAGCCAGGTACATCGCCATCGGGTCATCGGCGCGCTCCCCGATCGGGAACGCGGTAGTGGGGGTGGTCGGCGACACGAGCACGTCCACCTGGTCGAACGCGGCGTCGAAGTCCCGGCAGATCAGCGTGCGCACCTGCTGGGCCTTGCCGTAGTAGGCGTCGTAGTAGCCGCTGGACAGCGCGTAGGTGCCGAGCATGATGCGGCGCTTGACTTCGGCGCCGAAGCCCTGCTCCCTGGTCAGCGACATCACCTCGTCCGCGCTTGCCACGCCGTC
>JASHTT010000353.1 GCA_030040415.1 Streptosporangiaceae bacterium
AGGACCCGGACGCCGCCGCTGACCTGAGCCACTACCGTTCCTACTTCCATCTGAGTGCCTGCACCATCGCCAGCAAGTGCCTGAGAATCGTCAATCAGTCGGGCCAGACCAGCCCGTTGCCAGCCAAGAACGCTAGCTGGGCCGTCGAGGAATCGCTCGACCTCGACATGGTCTCGGCGATCTGCCCGAACTGTCACATCCTTCTCGTCGAGGCCAGCGGCGATTCGACGGTCAGCCTGGGCACCGCCGAAGACACCGCCATCCGGCTGGGCGCGCGGTACGTGTCTAACAGTTGGAGCAGCGTTGAGTACTTCGGCCAGGACAGCGACGACTCCTACTTCGATCACCCTGGCGTCGTGCAGACGTTCGCGGCTGGCGACAACGACTACGCCCCCGCGTACCCGGCCGACCTTCAGACAGTCACATCGGTAGGCGGCACCACGCTCAAGCACGCGAGCAACAGCCGCGGCTGGACCGAGACCGTGTGGGGCACCGCAACAGGCGGCGAGGGCACCGCGGGCGGCTGCTCAGCCTTCGAGCCGAAGCCGTCCTGGCAGCTAGCGGACGACAGCTACCCGGACGGCTGCCTGAACAGGACGCAGAACGACGTGTCCGCCGACGCTGACCCGTACACCGGCGCGCTGGTTTACGACACCTTCGATCAGAGTCCGGCGGGCTTCTCCGAGATCGGTGGCACCAGCGAGGCCACGCCGATCGTCACGGCCGTCTACGCGCTGGCCGGAACTCCGGAGGCCGGCACCTACCCGGCCGAGTATCCGTATCTGCACGCCAAGGACCTCTTCGACGTCACCTCGGGAGTCGACGGCGTCTGCGAGACGTTCAGGCAGTACCTGTGCCACGGCGAGAAGGGCTACGACGGGCCGACGGGGCTTGGGACACCCGACGGTACCGCCGCGTTCACCGTCGGCACGACCCATCTGGTGACCGTGCTCGACCCCGGAGTCCAGGACCTGGCATCCGGCTCAAGCGTGACGCTGATGATCACCGGCCTGGATACCAGCCATGCGACCGCGCTGCAGTGGACAGCCACCGGACTGCCCGGCGGGCTAGCCATACACGCCGTGAGCAACTCCACCGACGCCGAGGTCACCGGTACCCTCCCGGCGACACCCGGCACCTTTGACGTCACGGTGACGGCCAAGGACGGCAGTGTCACCGGCAGCACGCACTTCACGATCGTGAACCTGCCTTCGCTTGCGGCACCGAACCCACCTTCGGGGCACGTGACCCTGACGTCGAAGACCAGCCTTTGCCTCGACGGGGGCACCGACGCGAGCGGCCAGGCGGTCACCGTCCAGGCATGCAGCGCCGCGAGCGCCGCCGGGCAGGACTGGCAGTACGTCGCGATCAGGCAGGTCGCTGACACCGGCACGCTGGAGATCGCCGGCGAGTGCCTCACGGTGGCGAACACCAGCGCACAGAAGGCGTCGCTGGCATCGTGCGACGGCAGCTACCTGCAGCAGTGGACGGATCTGGGAGACGGCTCCTTCTGGAGCCCGGGCACCGGTGGCTGCCTGACCGCGGCTGCGTCAGCCGGCAGCCGGGTCACGGGGAGCGACTGCACTTTCGGCAACAGCCAGACCTGGAACCTGCCAGCCGGCCCGCTCGTCGTCGGCGGATCCCTGTGCCTGGACAACACGACCGGCACCACGGTCAAAGTCGAGGCCTGCGACTACTCGGATCAGCCGGCGGATTCGGGTCAGCTGTGGGCGCTCGAGGGATCGGGTGAGGTCAGGAGCAGCTCTGGGCTGTGCCTGGCCAGCACCAGCCTCCTGGCCCTGACGTCGCTCACGCTTGAGTCCTGCAACGCGAACAAAATGCGCCAGATCTGGGAGCCCGGGCCGTCCGGCGAGTTGCAGACCATCGCCGAGAACTCCGCAGAGAACGACTTCAACATGTGCCTCGCCGACCCTGCCAGCGGCGGCGCCGGGACAACGGCGAGGCAGGACCAGTGCTACGGCTACGAGGGAGAAATCTGGGGGCTCAACTAGTCACCGGGCGGCTGGGCGGCTGGGCGGCTGCCCGGCTGCGGCAGGCGCTCGGCGCCGGGCGCCTGCCGCCTCGCCGGGAACGAGCTAGCTGCCGGTGCACCGCGGGCTGGCATACACCAGGCCAGGGAACTGAATACCGAACCCGCCGTGCAGGCCCCGGTAGCTGCTGGTGATCTGCACGCCGGCATTGCCGGGTAGCGCCGAAGGGTCGATCTCTATGAGCGCGGTGTCCTCGGAGAGCGTCGGCCGGAGGCGCGCGTGGGTGATGCGAGTGAAGGTGTTCCGGCCTGGCGCGGCTCCGGGCGGCTTGGGGACGAAGCGACTGTCTTGGTAAGGCCTCGGGAAAACCTGCCGCAGCAGCGGTGTGGCGATCGTCGTCTGCGGGCTGCGGGGGGTGCCGCCGGGGTATGCCCGGCAGGCCGCATTCTGGTGCTGGAGGAAGGTGACGCTGGCCGGCACGCCGTCGGCGCGCAGCGTACGCTGCAGGCCGCCTGGATCTTTCAGCTCGCGGATGGTCACGAAGATGTCGCCGCCAGCCAGCTTGGTAACTGTCCAGGCGGCGAGCTGGACGGCAGGCTTACGTGCGGCGTGGTTTTCGGCCTGCTGCTGGCCTGCCTGGTGTCCGGCCGGTGCCAGGACGGTCACCGCGAGGGCCGCGCCCGTTGCGACGGCCAGTGCTCCGCCGGCAGGGACGAGCCGCCGCGCGCGCACCGCCCGGCCGCGGCTGACGATCTGCTCCACCGGGATGGTCATCGGGACCTTATCGCGCTGCTCCCGCAGCATCGTGGTCATCTCGTCGTCGTTCACGACTAGTTCTCCTTTTGCAGGCAAGGGATAAGGTCGTCGCGAAGCGCTGCGATCGCGCGCCCCAGGTGAGCCCGGACCGTGCCGGGCGCGACGCCGAGCACCTGCGCAGTGCGCTCGGTATCCAGATCCAGGAACAGCCGCAGCGCAACCACCTGCCGCTGCCGGCCTGGCAACCGCAACAGCGCCGCCATGATCCTCGGATCGACGGCAGCTACGGCCGATTCCCCGCCTGCGGGGCGGTCCGCGACAACGGCAAGATCAGGAACTGGCACCTCCCGGTGGCGGCGCCGCCACCGCGAGACGCCGGCGTTCAGCGCCGTGCGCACCACCCATGCCGCCGGAGCGGGATGCCTGCTGACGGTTGGCCATGATGCCCATGCCCTGGCGAAGGCCTCCGCCACCAGTTCCTGCGCGGCCTCCCGGTCACCGACACTCACCAGCACCGCGAACAGGCACTGATCCTTGGTGTCGCGGTAGAACTCGGCGAAGTCCGGTCGGTCGGCTACCACACCCACTTAACGCGCCACTGTCGCAGGCTGCTTACCTGACCGGCCAGCAATTTACGAAGGTCTCTCCGTCCGCATGCGAGGCCGGCGCTCACCGCGATGCTTTAACCCCGCTCTCCGCGGGGGTATAGCCGAGGATTTCGCCGTACTCGGGCGTGGAGCCACTGACCAGGAAGCCTATCGACCACATCGATTCGCCCCCTGGAACCGTGGCGAGGGTCCCGGGTTCGGACTCCAGCTTGTCCTGCGTCGGGATCGCCAGTGAGTCCCAGTGCCCGCCGGTGTAGTGGACGAACTCGCTCTCCACCGTGCCGCCGGTCTCGGTGCGGCTGGCGATGAGCCAGAAGCCACCATCGCCGTCCGAGGCGAACTGGTTGACCACGCCGACCGAGGACGGAACCTTGACCGTGGTCCAGCTCCCTTGCCAGTGCAGGAGCACCGAGCTGGCCTGCCCGGATTTGGGGAAGAGTTCGCCCGCCAGCCAGACCGACTTCGCGCCCAGGGCGACCATCTCGGTCGCGACCAAGGTCGACCCCGTGGGCTCGCTGGGCAGGGACACAGTCTGCCAGGACTCCCCGTTCCAGTGCGCTAGGGTTCGCGGGCCGTAATTCTTCGCGAATCCGTAAAGCCAGATGTCATTCCCTGCGAGCCCGTCCGCTGTGTTGGGAATGACTGGCAGTTCGACCTTGTGCCAGCTGTCATTATAGTAATGACCCGCGAGCATGGGTTCACTGCTTGCGTCGATACTGAAAGCCCACACGTTGGCCGGCGAGAAAACCGCACTCGCGAGAGAGACGTCTGTGCCATCAATTGGGCGCTCAACCCAGCTGGGCAGTTCTTTCAACGTCCAGTGGGAGCCGTTGAATACGTCAGCCTTGTTGTCGTTGATAAATACCCAGAAATTCTGTGCGGAACTGGCCTGCTCGCCTGTTATCACTGCCGGATAGCGTAGCTGGCTTGGCAGGTCGACCGAGCGCCAGCTCTGGCCGTTCCAGTACAGCATCAGATTCTGCTTGGACTGGGTTCCCGAGGGGCAAGGACCGCAGGTCCACGTTGTCCAGGCGTCAGCCGACCCTGTCACCACGAGGTCGCCGTTGTTGACTTGGCTCGATGCGGAGCCGACCGTGCTGACAATCCGCCAGCCTGACGAGCCGGATGCAGTGGCGGCCGGCGTGCCGACAGCCACCATAATCGCCACTGCCCCGACCAGCCCGGTAAGTCTGACAGGAATGGTCAGCCGCCGGAAAAGTCCTGAAGCACGCATCGCTATTCCTCCCCGATAGGTGCATGCCAAGCAGCGCACGAGACGCCGCTTTTCGCAGTCGATCGTGAAGGATTGACGAGCTTCCCGTCAAGCAGGCTCCTCGCCGTCCCGCCTGGCGCGGTCAGCGCTTCAGCAGAATCTGGATGAGGTGCAAGACGTGCCCGGACAACACTCCGAGCGTCCACTTCTCGTACTTGCGGTCCATCGTCGTCGTGATCGACGCGCGGATCGCCCACAGGTAAGAGCCGATCTTGGTCATCGGCGGGCCTACCGGGTGCGGCTTGACGCCGGCCGGGGCGGCGTAGACGTAATTGGGGGCCTTGGTGGCGCCGAGCAGGTAGGCGATCACGGTGTAGGTATGACCTACGGTCACGACATACCGGCCGTCCCGCAGCGGTGCCCCGGCGATGTAGAAGTCGATCAGGTAGATCTTGCCGCGCACTGTCGCGGTGACGCCGGCCTTGCTGGTCGCGGTCGCAGTCCAGGACACCCGCGTCTCGGTCCGGTGGATGGTCAGCTTGCACGGGCCCGCCAGCCCGGACAGGCTCTCGGTGGCGTGGCAGGCCAGTGTCGCCGGTCCAGGCGCCGGGTAGGTCGCCCCGTGCCGCGCGCCGGTCACGACAACCGTTGGCTTTGACGAGTCGATGTTGACTGTCACGCTGACCGTGGCTATGCCGCCGTCGCGCCCGTGGATGGTCTTGCTGACTGACCGGCCAGCACCGTTACGGATGAGCGTCACGCTTGCCGGGCAGGGACCGGTCAGCGGTGCCGACCCCGGCTTGCAGGTGAACCGCACGGTGACCGCCGAGCGGTACCAGCCGTACTTCGACACCGGGTAACGGCTGCTGACCTTCGCGGTGATCACCGGGTTCCTGGTTGCGGTCGAGCCGGCAGAACCGGTGAACGTGCCGCTACCGCCGTAACTAGCCGATGCCACCTCGGCTCCCGACGACCGGAACGACAGGACCGCGATGCCCTTAGCCGACAGCTTCGCCGTACCGACTGTCGTGCCGCCGACCGCGAACGTGACCGTGCCCGATGGCTGGCCAGCGCCCGGCGGCACCGCGGCCACGACGGCGGTAAGCCGCTGGCCCGTCACCGTGACCGTAGTCGTGGTCGCCGCCTTGCCGACGACTATGGTGTCCTCGCCGGTGGCCGGGGCATCCAGGCTGGTGCCCGAGTACGCGGCGGACACCCGGTCCGACCCTACGGCCAGGTCTGTGAGCGGGCCTAGCGGAGCCGTGCCGCCGGAACCGACCTGGACCGGCGCCCCGATCGGTTTCCCGCCGATCGACCACTGCACGGTGCCTGAGGTGACCGGCGCTCCGGCCACGGTGACCGCTGCGATGAAGGACACGCCCTGTCCCCAGACCGGGGCGGCGAGGTCAGGAGTCACGGTCACGGCCGAGGTCAGCTTGCTGACCGTGTAATCGGTGATGCTGTTCGACCCGTTCAGGTAGTTGTCGTCGCCCGAGTACGACGCCTTGAGCGTGTAGGTGCCGGCGGGCAGCGTGCCGACCGCGCAGGATGCCGATCCAGCTGTCAGGGTTACGTTCGTGCACCCGGCCGGCGCCGAGCCGCCGACCTCGAACGTCACCGTCCCGGTGGGCGCCGGCCCGCCCGCCAGCGGTACCACCGTCGCTGACAGGCTAACCGGGCTGGTCACCGTGGCGCCCGACGCCGGGGAGGCAGACAGCGACACCCCGGGGGTCGCCCGCGGCACCTGATAGTCGGCGATGCTGTCGGAACCCATCAGGTAATTGGTGTCGCCGGAATAGGAGGCCTCGAGCGTGTAGGTGCCGGCCGGAAGGGTACCGGCCGGGCAGGTCGCCGCGCCCGCGGTCAGCGTGACGCCGGTGCACACCGGGCTGCCGTTCGCGGTGAAGTCAACCGTCCCGGTCGGGGCCGGGCCGCCGTTCGCCCCGGCCACGGTCGCGGTGAGCGACACCGGGGTAGCCACGGTCGCGCCCGTGGACGGTGACGCCGATAGCTGTACGGTAGGGGCGGCCTGGCCGACCTGGTAATCCGAGATGGTCGTAGTGCCCGACAGGTAGTTGCCGTCGCCCGAATAGGACGCCTTGAACGTGTAGGTCCCCGGCGTCAGGAAGCCGACCGGGCAGGATGCCTGCAGGGAATTCACCTGAACGCCTGAGCACTCGGCTGGCATGGTCCCGTTGATGCTGAAGTCCACCGTCCCGGTCGGGTCCGGCGCCAGCTCGAATGCCTGCAGGTTCGCCGCCAGGGTCACCGGCGTGTCGGCCGTCGCGCCCGAGGGCGGGGACGCCGACAGCGAGAGCCCGGCGGATGCCTGGTCCACCGCGTAGTTCGTAGTGCTGTCCGAGCTGCCTATGTAGTTGCCGTCACCGGAGTAATCCGCTTCGAGCGTGTAGCTGCCCGGCACCAGTGATGTATCGCAGGACGCGGCGCCGCTCAGCACTGGGACGTCGCTGCAGGCCGGGCTCCCGTTGGCGGTGAAATTGACGGTGCCGCCGGGTGACGGGCCGCCGGATGGCCACGAGATGGTCGCGGTGAGGTCTATCTGGTTACCCGTGGTCGCCGGCGAGGCGGGGACCACTCCGATGGTCGTGCCCGTCTCCGCCTGGGCGATGTCGATCGAGAGGTCCTGGGTCGCCACCTGCGGTGTCGGCGTTGAGGAGTCGGTCACCTGGACGGTGAAGTCGAAGTCTCCGGCGGCCTGTGGCGTGCCCGAGATGGTACCGGCCGCGCTCAGGCTCAGCCCGTCCGGCAGCGCGCCGCCGGCCAGCGACCAGGAATAGGACGGTGTCCCAGCGGCGGCGGTCAGGGCCACCGAGTAGGGCGAGCCTACGGTGCCACCAGGCAGGCTGGTCGTGGTCACGGCGAGCGCGGTGTAGGTCAGGGTCACCGACGCCGTCTCTCCCGCCGTGGCCTGCGAGAACGCGGTGCCGGTCACCGAGGGGGCGGCGTAGCTTGTCCCGCCGCCGCCGCTGCCCCCGGCGTCGTTGGCCTCGGTGCAGCCGCCACCACCACCGCCGCCGTACCAGCCGGCTCCACCGCCGCCACCGCCAGTACCGTCGGTGGCGTCAGTGTCGCCACCGGCACCACCCGCGCCGCCGTCAGCTGCGCCGGCTGTACCCGGCGCGCCTGAATCGCCCCCGATGCAGGCGGCTCCGCCCGCCCCGGGCGCCGACGACGTTGCTCCGCCGCCACCGCCACCGTCGAACTTGCCGCCCGACGAAGCGCCGTTGCCGCCGTTACCGGTCGTGCCCGCGTTACCGGCGGGTCCGCCGAAGTCTCCGGTGCCGCCGCCACCGCCGCCCACCACAAGTCGGGAGGCCAGGGTGCTGCCCGCCGGGCACGGCTGCGCGCCGGCGGACGGACACGTGCGCACGTCAGACTCACCGCCGCCAGCGCCGCCGCTGACGAACCCGCCGCTCTCGGTGCCGCCGGTCCCGCCCAGAACGTCGACCTCGACGAAAAGCACTTGCCCGGGCGTGACGGAGAACGTGCCGGAGGCGACCGCACCGAGGCCGCCCGGAGTGCCGCTGCCGAAATCGGCGCCGCCCTGGGCACCGACAGCGGTCGCTGTCACGGACGTGATGCCCGTGGGGACGTCGAACTGAGACTCCCCCTGCGACGTGTAGGTACAGGTGACGGTGGTCCCTGACTGCGAGCATGCGGCGGGAAGGTCCGGCGCCGCCAGCGCGGCCGGGTCAAGCACGAAGCCCGCAGCGACGCCGAGCGCAGCCACGGTAACCACCGCCATCGCACTGCGCAGGACTATGGCTGGCAAAGTTCGAGTTATCGGTCGTGACATTGTCGGTCACGTCCTTCTGCGGTGCGACTTGGGAATGGTGCATCAATACTATGGTTAATGGCTTGTCGCCGCAGCAGGCGATGGACGCGTTGGACCCAGCTAACCGTGCTTGTTCCGCCAGCCTGGCTTGAACCCGCTAAACCGGCGCTAACCAAATCGCCCCGAGCGGACGGTGCAGGCAGATCAGAAGAGACAAAGCGGCGCGTTTATACGCCGATTCGTCGGACCGCCGGTCCCGGTACTCTGTGCCTGCAACTACCTCGCTAGTTCGCTGAGCGGTGACCCGCGGTCGCCCGTTCAAGCCCGGTGTCAGAGGCAGGGAGGCCCTCGCGTGAGATGGCGTAATCCAGTAAGCCGGCCTTGCGCGTGCGAAGGCAGCGTTCCTGCAGCGGTGACGGCATGAGCACGCCCCGGCCCGACGACCAGGCCGCGGCGCTCAACCGGGTACTCAGCGAGGTCATCGACGGGGTTCTCGACGTGAAGCAGGCACACCGGAGGGTTCCTGAGACGCACGCCCTGCACGCGGAACTGGACCAGCTCTTCGATGACCTCAGAACCTGGGCCCGCTTGCTCGCAGACCAGGACCAGGCGCTTGGGGTATCGCCGCTGGCGAGCATGCCGACCTCGGCCGGCCGAAAGCCGCCGCACTCCTGGCATGGGGCGGCGAGCGACGAGGAAGTCCGCCGGATCGTGACCGAGGATCTCGATCGCCTGGGCCAGTACCTGGCGGCAGCGCTCTCGGCGCAACAGGACGACAAGGTGCGAGACGCCCTCGCCGAAGTGGACCGCGGATTGCTGGCTCACAAGCAGGCGCTCAGCACGTCCTCCGAACCCTGACGACGGTTCGGGGTGTCCTCGATGTCCGGAGACATCCCATTGGCGCGCTCGGAGGGACTCGAACCCCCAGCCTTCTGATCCGTAGCAAGATCAAGGATGCCCGGCGGCATCCGCCGTGGTCGGTCTAGCCTGCTATCTCGCGCGGGCGCAGGTCACCGCCGCTCTCCCGACAGCGCCAAGTGCTCGGTAGCCCTGGTGATCGTCTTGGTGAGTGCGGGGGCTGGGCAGCGCCGGAGGGCCTCGCCGAGTGGGACCCAGCAGAATTCAGCATGCTCGGCGCTCAGCCGGATGGCTACGGGCCATGCGACCTCAAGCCGGAATACTGCCCATGTGAGGTTGTCGGCATCGACCTGAAGGGGGTGGGCCTCGATCCCCGTCTCTTCGCGCAGCTCGCGCGCCGCGCAGTCACCGATGTCCTCTGCCGGCTGGCGCTGTCCGCCAACTAGGACCCACGGCCAACCCTGCTCATCTGGGTCCGTGCCGGATGGTTGTAGCAGTAGATAGACCCGGCCTTCGGGCGCCAGGCCTGTGACGACGATGCTCGCCCCCCGCGGCGCAGGAACCGTCTCCGCGCGCTCGGCATGTCCCTTCCCCACGCTTTGACATTAGCGGTGGGGCGGGCCTACCGAAGTAGCGCGGGCCTACAGACCTGCCTCACGTTCATGCCACAACGCTGCTGCGGCCAGGCCGCTCGTATTAGCAGATCCGCTGGCAAAATGCGCCGCCCGGCTGGCAGGCGAACCTATGACCTTGGCGCGCTCGGAGGGACTCGAACCCCCAACCTTCTGATCCGTAGTCAGATGCTCTATCCGTTGAGCTACGAGCGCATGGTGAACCCCGCACAGTGTAACGGCAGTTGCAGACCGATGCATCGTGGCCGTCCTGGCCCCTTGTGCGGGTAGCCAGGGAGCGGCGTGCGGCAGGAGACGCGCACGGGCAATTGACTCTGTCCATCGGGCAGCCTAGGCTGACGGTCAGTGAAAATTGACATAGATGAGGCACTGGACGCCCTAGGCGACCCGGTACGGCGACGGA
>JASHTT010000354.1 GCA_030040415.1 Streptosporangiaceae bacterium
TGCGTGGCTTCCTGCACGCGCTGCAACCACCGGAAGGCCGACAGGCTGATCGAGGAACTCGGGTGGACGCTGGCCTGTGACCCGGCGGCCCCGCGCGGGCCGCACTGGCGGCTTATCGGCGCCGTCAACGACGGCGACCCGCAGTGGATCACCTACCTGGAGCCGACAGCGGCCTGACACGGCGGGCCTCTCCGTGATCCGGATGACTTAGCCGTCGGATAGCGCTACTAACTCTCCGGCGTAATCTGGGCGGCTGGAGATAACAACTAGTTCGCCCGATTTATTCGGGCGTGCTGAAGCCATATGCGAGGCTCCCAGGCTGCGCGGCGTGTCGGTCCCGGGGTGTTAAGCCGCCGCCCGACACAATGGTCGCAGGCCCCTCCAGGTATGGGATGGAGGGGCCTTAACTGTGCCAGCCCGGGCGGACGACCCCCCTGGACCTCGCGCTAATGGCCCATGAGCACGCGCGCCAGGAATAGCCCGGGCAACCATCCCTGCCGACGGTTAGCCGAAGGGCCGACCCACCGAAGCCCACACGAAAGGCCTGGCAGCGATCCGGTCCCTTACGAATTGTGTCCAACGAGTCACGCGCAGTGCATTGTCGGCCGATACTGAGAGTGTCGCCAGCGGCCTGGGTACCCCCGAGCCCACGTCGCGGGCGGCCGCAGCCGGCACCCGGCCGGCCTGCCCTCTGGCTCACGGGAGCCGGCCGGGGCCGTGCCGGCAGTACACCTGCGCGCCGGCGACCGGTAGCGTTCGGTGTATGTCTGAGAGCGCCACAACGAGCCGCCCCGCGTCCGCGCCGTTCGGGCGCACGCTGACGGCGATGGTTACCCCAATGGCAGCAAACGGCGACGTCGATTACGACGGCGCCGCCAGGCTCGCAGCGCACCTGGTCGATGACATGCGCAACGACGGCCTGGTGGTCAGCGGCACCACGGGCGAGTCGCCTACCACCTCCGACGAGGAGAAATCGAGACTGCTCGCGGCGGTGCTCGAGGCCGTGGGTGACCGCGCGGCGGTCGTCGCCGGCGTGGGCACCAACGACACGGCGCACTCCTGCGAACTGGCGCGCGCCGCGCAGAAGGCGGGCGCGCACGGTCTGCTGGTCGTGACCCCGTACTACAACAAGCCTCCGCAGAGCGGACTGGCCGCGCACTTCGCCAAGGTGGCCGATGCCACCGAACTGCCCGTCATGCTTTACGACATCCCTGGCAGGACCGGCACGCCTATCGCCACCGAGACGCTGGTGAAGCTCGGTGACCACCCGCGGATCATCGCGGTGAAGGACGCCAAGGGTGACTTCGGGGCCGGGTCCTGGGTGATGGCCCGCACCTCGCTGGTCTTCTACAGCGGCGACGACATGGTCAACCTGCCGTGGCTGTCGCTCGGCGCGGCGGGTTTCGTCAGCGTTGCCGGTCACGTCGTGGGGGACCGGCTGCACGACATGGTCCAGGCTTACTCCACAGGCCGGGTGTCCGAAGCGCTGGCGATCCACCGGGAGCTGCTGCCGGTGTACACCGGGCTGTTCCGCACCCAGGGCGTGATCTTGACCAAGGCGGCGCTCGGACTGCTCGGACTGCCTGGCGGGTCGGTGCGGGCACCGCTGCCGGACGCCACGCCCGCCGAGATCGAGCAGCTGAGGGAGGACCTCACGGCTGGCGGTGTGAAGCTCCGGTGAGCCACGCGCACCCCGAGCTGGGCCCGCCGCCGCAACTGGTCCCCAGCGGCCTGCGCATGGTAGCGCTCGGCGGGCTGGGCGAGATCGGCCGCAACATGACGGTGTTCGAGCACGACGGCCGACTGCTGCTCGTCGACTGCGGCGTGCTGTTCCCGGAGCCCGACCAGCCTGGCGTCGACCTCATCCTGCCGGACTTCTCCGCCCTAGAAGGCCGCCTCGACAAGGTCGAGGCCCTGGTGCTCACCCACGCCCACGAGGATCACATCGGGGCCGTTCCCTACTTGCTGCGCCAGCGCGTGGACATACCCCTTGTCGGGTCGCGCCTGACGCTGGCGCTGCTGCGCAGCAAGCTCGTCGAGCACCACATCACGCCGGAGGATGTCGAGGTGCAGGCGGGCGACCGGCTCAGCCGCGGCCCGTTCCACCTGGAATTCCTCGCGGTCAACCACTCGATCCCCGACGCCCTCGCCGTGGCCATCACGACGGCGGCCGGGACCGTGCTGCACACCGGCGACTTCAAGATGGACCAGTTGCCGCTCGACGGCCGGCTGACCGACCTCGGCGGCTTCGCTCGGCTCGGCTCGGCCGGCGTCGACCTGCTCCTGGCCGACTCGACGAACGCCGAGGTGCCAGGCATCGTCACATCCGAGCGAGAAATCGGGCCCGTGCTATCCGACGTGTTCGCGGCGGCCGAGCAGCGGATCATCGTTTCCTGCTTCGCCAGCCACGTGCACCGGGTGCAGCAGGTCATGGATGCGGCAGCCGAGCACGGCCGAAAGGTGGCCCTCGTCGGACGCTCGATGGTGCGGAACATGGGGGTAGCCCGCGATCTCGGCTACCTGCTGGTCCCTTCGGTGCCTGGCGGGCTGCTCGTGGACCTGCGGGAAGCCGAGGAGATGCCGCCCGAGCGGATCGTGCTGATCTCCACCGGCTCACAGGGGGAGCCGATGTCGGCGCTGTCCCGGATGGCCGCTCGCGATCACCCAATTCGCATCGCCGAGGGCGACACGGTGATCCTCGCCTCGTCGCTCGTGCCCGGGAACGAGGCGGCGGTGTCACGGATCATCAACGAGCTGACCCGGCTCGGCGCGCGTGTTGTGCACAAGGGCAACGCGCTGGTGCACGTGTCGGGGCACGCACCGGCCGGGGAACTGCTGTACGTGCTCAACCTGGTAAAGCCGCGCAACTTCGTGCCGGTGCACGGCGAGTGGCGGCACCTGAAGGCGCATGCGGACCTGGCCGCACTGACCGGCGTGCCGGCCGACAACATCGTGATCGCTGAGGACGGCGTGGTGGTCGATCTCGTCGACGGGCAGATCTCGGTCACCGGCAAGGTGCCATGCGGCTACGTCTACGTGGACGGCCTGTCGGTGGGGGAGGTCAGCGAAGCCTCGCTGAAGGACCGGCTGATCCTGGGCGAGGAAGGCTTCATCTCGGTAGTCGTGGTCGTCGACTCAACGAGCGGCAAGCTGGTGGCTGGACCGGAGATCCACGCTCGGGGCTCGGGTATCGACGAGGCGGCGCTGGCCGAGGTGCGGCCCCTGGTGGAGGAGGCTCTCGCCGCTGCGGCCCGTGACGGCATCGACGACGTCCATCAGTTGCGCCAACTCGTAAGGCGGACGGCTGGCCGGTGGGTAAACGAGAACTACCGCCGCCGCCCGATGATCATCCCGGTGGTCGTGGAGACCTGACCGGCGGCTCGCCACGCCGATGTCTGCAAAGCGCCGCCTTTGCGCTGGTCAACCCCTATTCTGAGCGCCAGAACCCCGCATTTGGCGATGAAGGCGAGACGGTCGTGCCCGCTAGCAGCCACCCGGAGTTTCCGGGCGGACGTCCCCGTCGGCACGGGAGCCACCGGGCGGGTGGCCGT
>JASHTT010000355.1 GCA_030040415.1 Streptosporangiaceae bacterium
ATGCGGATCAGTGACCAGGTAGTGCTGGCACCAGGAGCAGACGTCGCCGCCGCCGCGATACTGGCCAGGCTCACTCAACCGTTCACGGCCGCTGAGGCACGGGAGGCGCTGGCCACGACCCGCCGTACCGCGATACCGCTGCTCGAGTTCCTGGACCGCGCTGGCGTCACGCAGCGCCTGCCCGACGATCGCCGGGTGCTGAAGGCGGCACCCACCCCGGAGGCCGCCGCCGACCAGCCCGCCGCCGACCAGCCCGCCGCAGCGGACAAGCCGGAAGTACCGACCGCGTCGTTACCCGAACCGGGTAGCCGACCAGCTGCCGGCCTCAACGGGCGGGTTGCCGGCCGAGATCCACTGGGTGAGCACGGCGGCGGTGACCGGGGCGTTGAGTATCCCGGTCCGGAAGTGCCCTGACGTCAGCCACGCGTTGGCGATCCCCGGGACCTTGTCGATTACCGGCCGGCGGTCCGGGTGCCGCGGGCGGAAGCAGCACCACTGATAGGCCACACCGACGCCAGCCAGGCTGGGCAGCACCGCCGCAAGGCCTGCCGTGATCGAGTCGATGACGTCCGGCCGCACGCTCGGGCTCTCGTCGCCGAGGTCAAAGGTGCCGCCGGCGAGCAGCTGGCTGTTCTCGATCTGAGTGGCTAGCGGCGCGACGATGCCAGGAAGCGTGACGTCTGTCTTCTCCGTCACCAGCAGGTGGCCCTTGACCCGGTCCGACGGGATGTGCAGCGGCAGGCCGTCCAGGACGGGCGGACGCCCGGTCGCGAAGACGACAGCGCCCGGGCTGACCTCGCCGGCTGAGGTGCCCACGGCCGCGATGCGGTCGCCGTCGAGCTCGACGTGCGTTGCGGCAACGCCGGTGGCCACGGCGGGCAGCCCGGCGGCCAGCCGGGCCACGGCTCGCAGCGGGTTCACCCGGCCCTGGCGGCGGATCAGCGCGCCCTCCATCGGTCGCGCCAGGCCGGGCACCAGCTCCTCGACCTGACCAGGGTTCAGCCACTCGACCTCACGTGGCTGGTGGGCCGCGTAGCCGCCCTCGTGTGGCGCCAGCCCGATCCAGTCCAGCTCGACGAGGCCGACACCGCCGGGAACAGATGCCTCGAGCTCCCGCCATCGCTCCAGGCCCGCGCGCTCCAGGTCAACGAATGGTTCGGGATCGCTCCACTGGTGTGGTTCGGGCACCAGCAGGCCGGTCGCCCCGCCTGTCGCGCCAGCGCCGAGCTGGCCGGTCTCGATCAGCAGCACGCTGCCGAGTCCCGCCTGGTGGCACGCGGCGGCGATGCACACGCCGGCGATGCCGCCGCCCACGACCAGCACGTCGGGCGTGGCCCGGGCTAGGTCGGCATCCGCCCTGGCGAGCGTGGCGCGCTCTGCCGTGCTGAGCTGGTCGCGCCATATAGAGCCGGTCACGGTCATGGGAGAAAATCGTAGGCGACCGGGGGCGCTGCAGTGAGCAAGACATTGCCGGCCGCGCCGGTGGCAAATGCTAGCCGTCGCGAAACGTCCGGGCAACGCAGCGTTCGCGGTCAGGAAACGCGCGCAGTGCATGCTGGTGACGTGAGCCCGTATCACGAGCAGCCGATCGTCCGCAGGATCGCGCTTATCGCCCACGACAACAAGAAGACCGACATTGTCGAGTGGGCCAGGTTCAACCGGCACGTGCTGGCTAGGCACGAACTGTGCGCCACCGGGACCACTGGCCAGTTGCTGATCAGGGAGCTAGGCCTGCAGGTCTCCTGCCTGCTGTCCGGACCGCTCGGCGGCGATCAGCAGATCGGGGCGCGAATCGCCGACGGCCAGGTCGACCTGCTTGTCTTCTTCTGGGACCCGCTGGAGCCGCACCCGCACGATCCCGACGTCAAGGCGCTGCTCAGGCTGGCCGTGGCCTGGAACATACCGGTCGCGTGTAACCGCGCCAGTGCGGACTTCATGATCTCTTCGCCGTTGTTCGGCCGAAGGTATGAGCGCTTGCAGCCTGACTTCACCGACTACGTGTCACGTGGCTGGGCCACGGCAGCGGCATCGGCAGACCAGGTGGCCTGACCTCAAATCGGCCCGTTCTGCGATGAGGGAAGGAACGGGCGCGGCCCGTTGCTGCACTAACTGGCATATCAGCCGTATGGTGGGTGGTCGTTGCGCTGCGGTGCCCATCTAGGCCGGGGAGATGATCTGGTGCTGACCGACTCGTTCGGGCGGACGGCTACCGACCTCAGGGTCTCGCTGACCGACAGGTGCAACCTCCGGTGCGCTTACTGCATGCCGGCCGAAGGGCTCGACTGGCTGCCCAAGCCCGAGGTGCTGACCGACGACGAGGTGGTCAGGCTGGTCGGACTGGCCGTCACCAGGCTCGGCATCAGCGAAGTACGGTTCACCGGCGGAGAGCCCCTGCTACGTCGTGGGCTGACCGCGATCGTGCGGCGCGTCGCGGCCCTGTCGCCGCGGCCGGAGATCTCGCTGACGACCAACGGCATCGGGCTCGACAGGCTGGCCGCCCCGCTGCGGGCAGCGGGACTGGACCGGATCAACGTCTCGCTGGACACGTTGTCCGAGGAAACCTTCGTCAAGCTGGCGCGCCGGGACCGGCTCGGGGACGTGCTGGCCGGCCTTGCCGCGGCGGCCACGGCTGGGCTGACACCGGTGAAGGTGAACGCCGTACTGATGCGCGGAATCAATGACCACGAGGCTGCCCCGCTGCTGCGGTTCTGCCTGGACCACGGCTACCAGCTGCGGTTCATCGAGCAGATGCCGCTGGACGCCCAGCACGGCTGGCGGCGCGAGGAGATGGTGACAGCCGACGAGATCCTGGCCGAGCTGAAGCTGGGCGGTGAGTTCGCGCTCACCCCGGATGACCCCACCGGACGCGGGTCGGCGCCTGCGGAGACCTTCCTGATCGACGGCGGACCGCAGCGGGTCGGCATCATCGGCTCCGTGACCAGGCCGTTCTGTGCGGCGTGCGACCGGGTCCGGCTCACCGCGGACGGCCAGTTGCGCAACTGCCTGTTCGCCCGGGTCGAGAACGACCTGCGGACGCCATTGCGCGCGGGCGCCAGCGATGACGAGCTCGAGGCGATCTGGCTTCGCTGTATAGCGGCGAAGCTGCCAGGCCACGGCATCAATGACGCCGGCTTCCTGCAGCCAGCCAGGCCGATGTCGGCCATCGGCGGCTGATACCGGTCCAGTTTTGGTCCTGTCCCGGGCCTTGCCATCGAAGCGATAACGATATATCTTTGACCTATCTAGTAGCTCCGAAGACAGTCGCGGATATGCCGCGAGCTTACGTTTGGGGCAGGAGGAGAACAATCATGCGTTACGAAGACGAAGGTCGCCGGGGCCGTCGAAGGACAGGCGGCTGGGAGCCAGCAGAGAGCGGCGAGCAGCGCCGCTGGCACGGCGAAGAGGAGCATCGCGCCCATCGCGGACACAGTCACCGGCACTTCCCAGGGCCCTTCGGCGGTCCTGAATTCCCTGGTGACTTCCCGGGCCCGGCGTTCGGCGGCAAGCACGGCTACGGGCCGTGGCTTCGTGAGTCCCGCGGTATGCGCGGGCCGCGGGCTCGCCGTGGCGACGTGCGCGCGGCCGCGCTGGCCCTGCTGGCCGAGCAGGCCATGAACGGTTATCAGATCATCCAGGCCATCCGCGAGCGCAGCGGCGGCATCTGGCAGCCGAGCCCCGGCTCCGTCTACCCCGCGCTCCAGCAGTTGGAGGACGAGGGCTTGGTCAAGGCCGAGGCGAGCGAGGGCGGCAGGCGGGCATACCAGCTGACAGACGAGGGCCGGGCATACGCCGAGGCGCACCCTGACGAGCTGCGCGCCCCCTGGGACATGGTGGCCGGCAGCGCCGGCGGCACCGCCCTGGAGATGCGTCAGCTGATCGGGCAGGTGGCCATGGCCGCATTCCAGGTCGTGAGCGCGGGTTCCGAGGCGCAGGCCAGGCAGGCACGGCAGCAGCTTGTCGAGACGCGGAAGGCGCTGTACCGCATCCTGGCAGCCGACGACGAGGACACGCCGAGCGACGGCGAGTAAGCCGGGTGGAGAGCAACGCTGCGCCGCTAGCGGCCAACTACGCAGTTAGGCTCGTGGATAGCCGACTCAGGGAGGACGACGCGATGGCAGCGCAGACCGGTACGACGCCGGGCGCGAGGCAGCTTGCGAATGGTGCCGGGCCGGAGGCCGTGATCTCGGTCTCCGGCCTGGTCAAGCGGTACGGGGATGTAGAGGCAGTACGCGGTATTGACTTCGAGGTGGAACGAGGCGAGACGTTCGGCTTCCTCGGCCCGAACGGGGCCGGCAAGACGACGACTATCAAGATCCTCTGCACCCTTGCGAACGCCACGGCCGGCCGAGCGATCGTGGCTGGCCACGACGCGCGAACCGAGCGGGACGCGGTGCGCAGGAACATCGGCCTGGTGTTCCAGGAGACGACGCTGGACACCTACCTGACGGCCGAGCAGAACCTGCGCTTTCACGCCGAGCTATACGGGGTGCCCAAGTCGGCCGTCGCGCCGCGCATGCAGCAGGTCATGGACATGGTCGGGCTCTGGGATCGTAAGGACAGCCTGGTCAGCACCTATTCAGGCGGCATGCAGCGACGGCTGGAGATCGCCAGGGGACTGCTGCACGCGCCCCGCGTGCTGTTCCTCGACGAGCCGACCGTCGGCCTTGACCCGCAGACCCGCTCGTCGATCTGGACCTACATCAACGAGCTGAAACAGCGCGAGGACATCACCATCTTCCTCACGACGCACTACATGGACGAGGCCGAGAACTGCGACCGCATCGCCATCATCGACCACGGCAAGATCGTGGCAATCGACACGCCCGAGGCCCTGAAGGCCAGCATCGGCGAGGACCGGGTGCAGATCCACACGGCCGATGACCAGGCGGCAACACGAGCACTCGCCGACGTATTCGGGCTCGAGGCTGGCGTGCACGACGGTGCCGTCACCTTCTCGGTGGCCGCCGGGGAGCAGTTCGTGCCTCGGCTGTTCGCAGAGCTGGGCATCCCGATCAAGTCGGTCAGCGTGTCGAGGCCGTCGCTCGATGACGTGTTCATGTCCTACACCGGATCGACCATCCGGGACGCCGAGGGCGGCGACGGGGGCATGGAGTTCATGCGCAACATGCACAGGATGCGGACTGGAGGCAGGCGGTAACGATGGCAACCCAGACAACACAGCCGTCGGCGGCCGCCGATGTCGGCACGGTCATCGACCGGATCCGCGTCTCGGTGCCCGAGCGCGGCCTGCGGCACGACCTGCGCGCGGTGATCATCGTCTGGCGCCGCGAGCTGATCAGGTTCCGCACCGACCGGGTGCGGGCCGTCACCTCGCTGGTCCAGCCGTTCCTGTTCCTGTTCATCCTCGGCACCGGGCTGGGCACGCTGGCGGGCGGCAGCTTGCCGCATTCGGCCAACTTTGACTTCAAGACCTTCATCTACCCGGGCGTGCTGGCCATGTCGGTCCTCTTCACCGCGATGTTCTCGGCGGCGTCGATCGTCTGGGACCGGGAGTTCGGCTTCCTCCGGGAGATCCTGGTGGCACCGGTGAGCCGGGGCGCGATAGTGGTCGGGAAGTGCCTTGGCGGCGCGACCATCGCCACCTTCCAGGGCCTGATCTTCCTGTGCCTGGCCTGGTTCGCGCACGTGCCGTACGACCCGCTGCTGATCCTCGGCCTGATCGGGATGCTGTTGCTGCTGTCGTTCACGGTGACCGCCTTCGGGGTGATGATGGCGGCTCGGATCAGGCAGTTCCAGGCGTTCATGGCGGTGACGCAGATGCTGGTCATGCCGCTGTTCTTCCTGTCCGGTGCGCTCTACCCGCTGAACGGGCTGCCTGCCTGGCTCACCGTGCTGACCAGGATCGACCCGCTGACCTACGTGGTAGGCCCGATGCGGCACCTGGTGTTCAGCCACCTGAGCGTGCCGCCGTACGTCATGACAGTGATCAACTCGCGGCTCGCACCGAACATCACCTGGGGCGGCTGGGTGGTCCCGGTGTGGTTCTCGCTCCTCATCGTGGCCCTCATGGGCCTGGCGATGATGGCAGTTGCAATCGCCGAGTTCAGCAAGACGGAGTAGCCCCCAGCGGCCATTTGGGAGGGGGGTCGGCCGTCCTGCGCGGATGGCACCGGACCTCAACCACC
>JASHTT010000356.1 GCA_030040415.1 Streptosporangiaceae bacterium
GGTCACGTGGCCTCCTTGTCCGGTTGCCTCAGCTGGGCGCGCAGCTGCGAATCGGTGGTCTCGAACGCCCGGCTGAACTCCTCCTCGATCGGCAGGCTGCGTTGCGCCGCGGAGAGCACCTCGACGCCCCAGGGCCCGCGGTAGCCGAGTTCGATGCACGCCTCGATGTAGCCGGGGATGTCGAATTCGCCCTCGCCCGGCAGCTTGCGGTGGTCAAGGCATTCCTGGCCGAGGTCTTGCATGCTGGCGAGCTGGCCGTCGGACAGTTCCACCCAGCGGAGGTACTCGGGCGGCACGCGGTGCAGGTCCGCTGGCGCGATGCCGAGCTTGGCCAGGTGCCAAGTGTCGACGGCTAGGCCGCCGTTGGGCTGCCCGGCGCCCGCCGCGACTTCGATCGCGGCGTCGAGCGTGTGCACGTTGGTGTCGAATGGCATGAACTCGTAGACGAGGGTGGCGTCGGTGTGACCAGCCGCGTCCTGGCAGAGCAGCGCGAACTCCTCGGTGAGCCTGCCAAGCTCGCAGCCGGTGCCGAACAGGTTGCCCACCTTGATGTGGTGGGCGCCGAACGCCGCCGCGGTGTCGAACAGCAGCCTGCGCCGGCGGTCGGACTCGACTCGCAATGGGTCTGGATGGCCGACGAAGAAGTCGGTGAGGAACTCGGCCTCGAAGTACTGCAGCCCCGCGTCGGCGAAGACCTTGCTCAGCTCCGCGAGCGTGCTGTCCCGCAGCTGGTGCTCGATGTCGGCATGCCACAGACCGAGGCCCTTGAACCCGACACGTGCCGCCTGCGCGCACCGGTCCTGCCAGCTGAACGTGCTCCACTCGCGGCCCGAGCCGAAGTCCGTCGGACCCGCCACCGTCCAGTACAGGGCGACTATGTCGAGCTCCGCCATCAGCGCTCCGTTCGCCGGGCCCGCCGATGGCGATAGGCCCGCACCGCCAGCCTTGACGACCGATCCTTACGCTACCGACGCACGGCAGCCACGACTAGCCCGAATACCGGCTGCGTCCGGTGGCCTGACTGTCATGCGTACGGCCCTTAATCGGTCGACTCGGCTCGGTGGCCTTGCGGACACCGCGAGAGATTCCAGCCCGTTCCCGGCCCCTGCGATACCCGGCGTCAAGGGAAAGTTTGTGCTCTAGCACAAGCCGGTCACCTGGCCTTTTACCAAGCAAGAAGCCTCTAGCCAGCCTGCCGGCGTCAGCTCGTTGTGCTAAGCACCTAACGTTGGTGGGCTACCATCCTTCGTCATGGTGCGCGAATGGCCGAAAGCCGACGAGCCGCCGCAGCGCGACCCGATCCGGCAGGAGAACCTGCTGCTCCGCGAACTGGTCACCGTGTACCAGCGGCTGACCGGCCTGGCGCTGCAGAACGCCGACGTATCGACGGTCGCGGAACTGCTGGCGCAGCGCACGAACGCGACGGTTGCCGTGGTCAGCCAGTCGCTCGAGGTCGTGACCGCGGCCGGTCCGCAGGGCGGCGGCGAGGCCGTCACCGAGTTTGTCACCGAGCAGCTGTCCAGCCCGCGGATCGCCGACGTGCTGCGCAGCACGGCCCAGACCCGGCGGTCACTGCGACTGCCGCACGTCGGCCACGCCGGCGCAGTGATCGTCGCGCCGATTCTGGTCGGTGACGACGTGCCGGCCTACCTGCTCACGTTCGGCGACACCGAGGCCGGCTCGGGCGGCGACATGAGCGTGCTGGTGACCGAGCACGCCGCGACCATCTGCGGTGTCATGCTCAGCCGGGAACGCGTTGTGGCCGCCGCGGCTCGTGAGGTCCGTGACGACCTGGTCGAGGGCCTGCTGCTCGGCGGGCGCGACGGCGAGGTGACGCGGTGGGCCAGGCACCTCGGCTACGACCCGGCGGTCGCGCACCGAGTGCTCGTGGTCGCGCTGACCGGCGCGGAGGCGGCGGCGGCTGCCGAGCGCCTCGCCGTCGCCATCGAGCAGTTCTTCGCGGTCCGGATGCCCGACGCCATCACCTCGATCCGGTCCGAGGAAGTGATAATCGTCGTGACGGAGCCCTCCGGCCGACGCGGCGCTGACGGCGAGATCGGCCGGCTGGCGGCAGGCTGCGTGGAGCGGATGCGCGACATGTACCCAGAGGTCGCGGTCAGCGTCGGCATCGGCGGGATCTGCCGCGAGCCTGCCGAGATCGCGACGTCCTACGGCCAGGCGCGACGGAGCATCGACGCGATGACGAGGCTCGGGCGGCACGGGCAGGTCGTGGCGTTCGACGAGCTTGGCATCCACCGGCTGCTGCTGCAGATCCCGGACCTTGCCGAACTGTCTGCGTTCGCCGCCGAGGTGCTTGGCAAGCTCGTCGCGATGGACCGGCAGCGCGGCACGGAGTTCGTGTCCACCCTCGCCTGCTACTTCAGGGAGAACAACAGTCCGCAGCGCACCGCCCGCACGCTGCACGTACACCCGAACACCGTGACCTACCGCATCCGCCGGATCTGCGAGATCACTGGCCTGCAACTCGACGTCTACCGGGACCGGATGCTGGCCCAGGTGG
>JASHTT010000036.1 GCA_030040415.1 Streptosporangiaceae bacterium
GTTAATTCCTCGGTTCGGTAAAGTTCCGGGCATATCGTTAGCAACCGCGCCTGCCACAGACGCGCGGCACTACTGTGGGCCGGTGACAATTTCGTTGCCTGATGGCAAGTATCCAGTCGCGGGCTCGCGGACACGGCGGCCGAAGTGCTGAACCTGGCTGCGGCCTCCATGTCTGTGTCAGCCGTGCCCGTGTCGACCGTGCCGCTGTCCACGCCAGATCTCTGGCTGACCGGCCTCGAGCGGTGGCTCATGCTGATCGGCCTGGCGATTGCCATCGGCGGGCTGGCCGGCCGGGGCGTCGCCCGCTACTACAAGGGGACTCACCCTGCGCCCCTAGCGCCGCCGTGGGCGATGCGCGGCTCGCTGCTCGGCCTTGCCGCCAGCGCCGCCCTGTTCGTGACCGCCATCGTCGGGCCCGACCTGGCGAGGCGGCTGGCCCAGCCGCCGGCTCCTGGGCTGGAGAAGGGCGGCACCGCTCTTATCGCGGCCATCGAGGTCGCGCTCTTCGCGCTCTCGGCGCTGTCACTGTGGCTCCGCCAGCAGGGCCTGGCCGCGATGTGGCTCAGCGGAGTCGTGCTGGCCGAGGGTATCCGCGCCCATCCAGAAGGCATCGTCCCGGTGGCCGGCGCCGCGCTCACCTACTGCCACGTGTTCCCGGCGGTGCTATGGGCCGGGATGCTGTTCTATACGGTGCGCGCGGCGATCGCCTGGCGGGCCTATCCAGAGGCAGTGCAGGGCCTGGTGCGGCTGTACAGCAGAGTGGCGGCGTGGCTGTTCGCGCTCGTGGTGATCACCGGCGTCATCTCGGCGCTGGTGCTGGTGCCGATTCACGACCTGCTGACGACGACGTACGGCGAGTTCCTGGTGGCCAAGGCCGCCGTGGTCTGTTTCGTGACCGGCTGTGCCATCGCCGGCCAGGCATGGCTGCGGCACCGGCCACTGCCCGGCGCGGGCCCCGCCCTCGCCACCAAGCTGGAGGTGGCGGGCCTCGCCCTGGTGCTGGCGATTACCAGCGTGCTGACCGTGCTGACCCCCCCGGCCAAGCCGATCCGCGGCCCCAACGCGTCCGCGCCGGTAGAGCTCAGCCTGGTCAGCTCAGCACAACGTTGACGATCCGCCCAGGCACGACGACCAGCCGCTGCACGGAGTGCCCGGCGACCAGCTCGGCGTAGGCCGGGTGCCCGGCCAGGATCTGCTCGATCACCTGGCCGTCGGCATCAGCCGGCACCTCGACGGTGAACCGCGTCCTGCCGTTGACCTGCACCGGGATGACAACCTGCTCGTCACCGGCCATCGCCTCGTCGGCCTGCGGGAACTCGGCGTAGGCCAGCGACTCCGGATGGCCAAGCCGGGACCACAGCTCCTCGGCCACGTGCGGCGCCAGCGGAGCGATCATCAGTACCAGCGGCTCGGCTAGCGCGCGCGGCAGCCCGCCGTCCCGCGCGGCAACCCGGGTAGCCACCGTGGTCAGCCCGATCAGCCTCGCGATCGGCGTGTTGAACCGCAGCTTGCCGAAGTCGCGGCGGACGACGGCGATGGTGGCGTGCAGCGCACGCTGCGTCTGCGGGTCCAGCGGGCCGTCGGTCACTGTCAGGTCGCCGGTCCGCTCGTCGACCATGGATCGCCACAGCCGCTGCAGGAACCGGTGCACGCCGATGATGTCACCGGTCCGCCACGGCCGGTCGACGTCGATCGGGCCCAGTCCCATCTCGTACAGGCGCAGCGTGTCCGCGCCGTACCGGGCGTACATCTCGTCCGGGCTGACGCCGTTCTTCAGGCTCTTGCCCATCTTGCCGACCCGCCTGGTCACCGGCCTGCCCTGATGGCTGGCCGAGCCGTCGGCCGCCTCGACAACCTCGGCGGCGGGCACGTACAGGCCGCGCTCGTCCACGAACGCGTCGGCCTGGATCATGCCCTGGTTGATCAGCCTGGCGAACGGCTCGGGCGTGGACACCAGCCCCAGGTCGTACAGCACCTTGTGCCAGAACCGCGCGTACAGCAAGTGCAGCACGGCGTGCTCGACGCCGCCGACGTACAGGTCAACGCCGCGCGGCCGCATCCAGTACCGCTCAACCTCGGGGTCGGCAAAGGCAGCTTCGTTGTCCGGGTCCAGGTAGCGCAGGTAGTACCAGCACGAGCCGGCCCACTGCGGCATCGTGTTCAGCTCGCGGCGGTACGCCCGGACGCCGTGACCCAGGTCCAGCTCGACGCTGGCCCAGTCGGCCGCCCTGGCCAGCGGCGGCACCGGCTCGCTGGCCTCGTCGGCCATCGGCGACGGCTGGAAGTCTGCCATCTCCGGCAGCAGCACCGGCAGCATGGCCTCTGGCAGGACCACGGGCAGCCCCGAATCGTCGTACACGACGGGGAACGGCTCGCCCCAGTACCGCTGCCGGGAGAACAGCCAGTCACGCAGGCGGTAGCGCCGCTCCGCCTTGCCGTGACCGCTGCGCTGCAGCCAGTCCACGGCGGCGTCGATCGCAGCCGGAGAGCCCGGCTCGGCGCCGGGAACCTCGCGCACCGGCAGGCCGAACTCGCGGGCGAAGACCAGGTCGCGCTCGTCGTGCGCGGGCACCGCCATGATCGCGCCGGTGCCGTAGCCCATCAGCACGTAATCGGCGACGAACACCGGCAGCGGCTCGGCGGTCATCGGGTTGACCACGTACCGGCCGGTGAACACCCCCGACTTGACGTCACCTGCCGTCCGCTGCCGGTCGCTGCGACGCGCCGCGGCCTCCCGGTAGGCGGCCACGGCGTCGGACGGCTGCCACGAAGCCGCAGCGGCCGGGCGGCCTTCGGGATACCGCCAGCGCTCCGGCGTGCCGTCCGGCCAGTCGTCAGCGGCCAGCGGGCCGGCCAGCGGGTGCTCCGGCGCCAGCACCACGTAGGTCGCCCCAGACAGGGTGTCCGGCCTGGTCGTGAACACCTCAACGGCGGCCGGGCCGGGCGACGGCGCCGGGAAGACGATGCTGGCGCCGTCGCTGGCGCCGATCCAGTTGCGCTGCATCTGCTTGACGTTCTCCGGCCAGTCCAGGCCGTCCAGGTCGTCGATCAGCCGCTGCGCCATCGCCGAGATGCGCAACATCCACTGGCGCAGCGGACGCCGGTAGACGGGGAAGTTGCCGATGTCGCTGCGGCCGTCCGCGGTGACTTCCTCGTTAGCCAGCACCGTGCCCAGGCCCGGACACCAGTTCACCAGCTCGGCGGAGATGTAGGCCAGCCGGTGACCGTCGATGACGCGCCGTTGCTCTGTCAGCGTCAGGTCGGCCCAGCGCCCGCCCCCGGGGACCGGACGCTCACCGGAGGCGAACTGCGCGACCAGGTCGGCGACCGGCCGCGCCTGGCCGGTCCGCTCGTCTGCCCAGCTGTCGAAGATCTTCCCGAACATCCACTGGGTCCACTGGTAGAAGCGCGGGTCGGTCGTCTCCACGCTGCGCGTGTCGTCGTGCCCCAGACCCAGGCGGTGCAGCTGGCGGCGCATGATGTCGATGTTCTGCTTGGTCGTGACCTGCGGGTGCTGGCCGGTATTCAGCGCGTACTGCTCGGTTGGCAGGCCGAACGCGTCGAAGCCCATCGCGTGCAGCACGTGGTGCCCGGTCATCCGCAGGTAGCGCGCGTACACGTCGGTCGCGATGTAGCCGACCGGGTGGCCGACGTGGATCCCGGTCCCGCTGGCGTACGGGAACATGTCAAGCACGTAGAACTTCGGCCTGTCCTGCGGCGCATCCGGCGGGTTCGCCGCGTGGAAGGTCCCGGCCGCCGCCCACCGGTCCTGCCACTTCAGTTCGATCGCGTTCGCCAGTGCTGCGTCATAGCGGAACGGCAGTGCCTCGCCGGACTCTGGCTCGCCCGTACGCGGTGAACTGGTGCTGGCGGCCTGGCCGGCTGTCGCTTGC
Organism: Streptosporangiaceae bacterium; assembly: GCA_030040415.1. Classification (GTDB taxonomy): domain Bacteria; phylum Actinomycetota; class Actinomycetes; order Streptosporangiales; family Streptosporangiaceae; genus JAJYUU01. The sequence goes on from JASHTT010000036.1 coordinate 3,894, forward strand.
TCGATCATGGCGTCCTCGCTTCGTGGTTGTAGCGTGTCGCGGCAACAAAAAAGCCCCTCACACGCGGAGGGGCGGCCGGGCTGACTTCAGTGCGTCAGCACGGCCTGCTGAGAAGGAGGATGCCGGAAGCTGTCATGACACCAGGGTAGCGCCGTGGCCGCGCGAAGCGAAGCGCATTTCTTGCTCGCTCGCGGGCGGCGCCGAG
>JASHTT010000357.1 GCA_030040415.1 Streptosporangiaceae bacterium
GGGTAGCTCACCCCGAAGATCCGCTCCATCTCCTTGATGGAACCGTGGCACCGCACGAACGCGGTGACGAAGATCTGGTCCTCGACGTTCAGCTGAGCCAGTTGCGGTAGCTCGAACCCGCCTTCAACCGCCACCCCGCTTCCAGCCAGCCGGACCCGTTCGACGACCAGCGGCTGGCCTCGGGTCAGGTTCGTGAGCTCCTGCCAGTCCATCACCCGTTCAGTCATATCTCAAGGTTAACCTTAAATATCTCAATCTTACAAGGATAATTTCTTAACTTTCTTGAACCTACATCCGGATCACCCGACGCTTTCCCTGGCCGGCTGTCGCGGCAACCCGCTGCATCGCCGCGACAGCACCGTCCAGCGGCCCGCAGACCCCCCCGCAGGTCTCTTAAGGTGGCCTGGTGCCTTCTGCTGAACCGGCGCTGCAGGGCCAGCCAGGCCTAACCGCTGACGCTCTGCTGGCTGGTCCAGGCGGCAGGTCGCTGTGCGTCAACCTGCTTGATGACCGGCTGACAGCGCCCGGCGGGCGAGTAAACAGGGCCTGGGCTGACGCGCTGCACGCTGCGCGGATGGGAGATGCGCACCGCTGCGCCAGCAAGCTCAGCGAGTGCACCGCAGTCGCCGACCTGGCCGCTGTCCCCTTCGACGGCAGCGCCCTGATGGCCGGCCTGGTCGCCGCCGTCGACTTCGCCTCGTACCGGGCCGAGCCGGACGCAGAAGACCTGGGGATGGCGACCGAGACGGCCCGTGCGGCGCTTCGACCGGTCGCCGAGGCGGTTGCCGTAGCGGCAGCCGGACTCCCCGACGTCCGCTGGTGGACGGAGCCGGCCGACCGCAGCCGCCAGCGGCACACGCAGTTCCTGGACGAGCATCCGACGCCGGAGCCGATGCTGACCGGAGCAGCCGAGCTGGCCAGGGCCTGGCTGGCGGACACCCTCGAGGAGGAGCGGTCGGCGCAAGGCCGGCCGGAGGATCCCGCCCTGTCGTACAGCGGCCGGTGGTGGTCAAGTCCAGCGCATTCCGGGCTGCCGGCAACGACACGCGAACTTCCGCGGCTCGGCGCTGTCGGCCTGGCCCTGGTCGAGGATGGGCTGGGCTGGCAGTCGGCCCGCTGTTGGCCGGTCGCCCCCCGGAAAGGTACGCGCGTCTACGAGATCTCCGGGCCTGGCCACTGGGCCGAACTGGTGCAGCGCTACCCGCTCGACGTGACCGAATCACGCCGTCATGACTGGTGCCGAGCGACCCGATGGGCAGGCCGCTGGCTGATCCCTGACTACGTCGCCGCGGCGGCTGACTGGGACGCAATCCACGTTTCCGTAGCTGGCTACCTCACCACGGCGGGAAAGGCGATTCCGGCTGGCGGCGGCGCCTGCACATTGCTGGCCGGCTGGGATCCGGATACGACCTGGTGGCTAAGCGACGCCTTGTCCCGCTCCGGGCAGCCAGAAGACTGGCGGACGGACGACCAGGCGGTGTTCGGCTGGGCCCGGGCCAGCTAGCGAGGCAGTCCTGGCGTCAGTTACGTGTCCAGCGATTCAGGTGAGCGGTGACCGGTGCCAACGGCGTCCTGAATCGAGCCGAAGCCTTCGCAGTGAGCGCGGCTGGCCAGGCCCTTGTGCAGGCGGTACGGCCACAGCGGGCCGCCGTATATGAAGCCGGTATAGCCCTCGAGGAGGGTGGCGCCAGCGGTTATGCGCTCCCAGGCGTCATCGGCTGACTCGATCCCGCCGGTAGCGACGAGCGTGAGCTTCCCGCCGGTGCGCGCGTACAGCCGCTGGATTACCTCGAGTCCGCGCTTCCGCAGGGGCGGCCCTGACAGGCCGCCAGCGCCCGCGGCGCTGACAACGGCAGGGTCGCTGGCGAGATCAGCACGAGACACCGAGGTGTTCGCGGCGATGATGCCGTCGAGGCCGAGTTCCATCGCCAGGTCGGCGATGGCGTCGATGTCCTCATTCGCCTGATCTGGCGCGATCTTGACCAGCAGGGGCACAGCAGGGTTCATTGCCTCGCGCACCGCCTCGATGAGCGATCGCAGGGCGGGCAAGGCCTGGAGGTCTCTAAGACCGGGGGTGTTGGGCGAACTCACATTGATGACGAGGTAGTCAGCAATGCCCGCCAGCCCGTGAGCGCTCGCTGCGTAGTCCGCGACGACGTCAGCTTGCCCCGTGGCCTTCGTCTTGCCGATGTTCACGCCAACGATCAGGTCATTTCCCCGCCGGGCGGCTAGCCGCCGCGCAGCGGCCGAGACGCCGGAATTGTTGAATCCCATCCGGTTGACAAGAGCGCGGTCAGCCGGCAGCCGGAAGAGCCGTGGCTTCGGATTGCCGGGCTGAGCCTTCGCCGTCAAGGTTCCTACTTCGACGAACCCGAACCCGAGCGCTCCCAGCGCGTCGGGGGCGCGAGCATCCTTGTCGAAGCCCGCGGCCAGTCCCAGCGGACCGGGAAATTCCAGGCCAAGGGCCCGTACGCGCAGGACAGGATCCTTCGGCCCAAGTGCCCGCCCGAGCAAGGACCTCACCACCGGGGCTCCTGCGGCGACGCGGATAGTACCGAAGCCAATCTTGTGGGCGGTCTCAGGCGGAATCCACCTGAACACAACACGCATCAAGAAGTCATACAAACCTGCGTCTCCCCGCGCCGCGCTCCGAGATCGTTGACGAGAAGGTCATCAAGCTGCCGGCCTGGTCAGCGGCTCAGCAGCGCGGAGCGGCGCAGCGAAGCGGCGATGCCGGCCGCGGCCGCTCCAGGGTCTGCGGCACTGGTGATCGGCCGGCCGATCACCAGCAGGTCGGAGCCGGCTCGCACCGCTTCCTCGGGCGTGGCCACCCGCGCCTGGTCGTGCGGCGCAGCGCCGGCCGGTCGGACTCCCGGCGTGATCAGCTGAATGTCGGGGCCGACCTCGCGGCGCACGGCCGCCACCTCCTGCGGCGAGCACACCAGGCCTCGCGCCCCAGCGCTCACGGCCAGGGTCGCCAGGCGGCGCACCGCATCGGTGGCCGGGCCGCTGAACCCGATCCGGTCCAGGTCCCGGTCGCCGAGCGAGGTCAGCACCGTCACGCCGACGATCCGGGTGTCTGGCGCGGCCTGCGCGGCAGCCTCGATCGCGGCGGATCCTGCCGCGGCATGCACGGTCAGCAGGGCGGGCCGCAGCCGTGCTACCGCCTTGGCCGCCCCGGCAACGGTGGCGGGGATGTCATGCAGCTTCAGGTCCAGGAACACCTGCACGCCACTGGCCCCGCGAATCGACGCGACCACCGACGGCCCGTACCGCAGGTACAGCTCAA
>JASHTT010000358.1 GCA_030040415.1 Streptosporangiaceae bacterium
TGGGTGGACACCGGGGACGTCTCGGTCATCCCGTAGCAGATCGTCACCTGCTCCATGTGCATCTCGCTGACCACGCGCTTCATCACCTCGACCGGGCACGGCGAGCCAGCCATGATCCCAGTGCGCAGGGTAGACAGGTCGTAGTCGGCGAAGCCGGGCAGGCCAAGCTCGGCGATGAACATGGTCGGCACCCCGTACAGCGATGTGCATCCCTCCGCCTGGACGGCGGCGAGGGTCGCCGTGGGCTCGAAGCCTGGCGCGGGGATCACGATGCACGCGCCGTGCGTAGTGCACGCGAGGTTGCCGAGCACCATACCGAAGCAGTGGTAGAAGGGAACGGGAATGCAGACGCGATCTGCCTCCGTGTATTCGCAGCCCTCGCCGATGAAGAACCCGTTGTTGAGGATGTTGTGATGGGAGAGCGTGGCGCCCTTGGGGAAGCCGGTGGTGCCACTCGTGTACTGGATGTTGATCGGGTCGTCGAACGCCAGTGCCGCACCGCGCTCGGCGAGCGCGCCATGGCCAGCCGCCTGCCCGGCTGCCGTTAGCTCGTCCCAATCGGCCGTGCCGAGATAGATCACCCGCTCCAGGCCGGGCAGGTCACCGCTGACCTCTTCGACCATGCCCCGGTAGTCGCTCGTCTTGAACCGCTCGGCGCTGACGAGCAGCCTGATCCCCGACTGGCGGAGCACATAGCCGAGTTCGTGGCTGCGATATGCCGGGTTGATGTTGACGAGTATCGCCCCGATTTTGGCGGTTGCGTACTGCAGCAGCACCCACTCGGCGCAGTTCGGGGCCCATATGCCGACCCGGTCGCCGTTGCCGATGCCGAGCGTGAGCAGGCCAGCCGCCACGGTGTCGGTTTCGTCGTCGAACTGCGCGTAGCTCCACCGCCGCCCGGTCGGCACATCAACCAGGGCCTCGCTGTCAGGGAAGCTGCCGGCTATCCGGCGCAGGTTCTCGCCGATGGTCTCGCCGAGCAGTGGCTGCGACGACGCGCCGTCGGCGTAGGAGAACTGGCTGACTGCGGGCGTGGACATGATTGGGCCTCCCGGTAGTGCGCGTTGAGCAAAATGATTCCCCGTCTGGCGCCGGCCTGTGAAGGGTGGTGCGCGCCGGACGGCACTGGCTGTCCGGCGACACAGCCTGACCGGCTAGAGCATTGGGCGGGTACAGCGGCGGCCGTAGCGTCGGGAACGCGGATCGGACGACGGAAAGGAAACCTGCCATGAGCCTGCCGTACGAAGAGCCGTTGGTGCCGCGCGCACCGGGCGACCGCGTCATCCCGGAACCGCCGCGCCGGGGCGAGCCCGGCGGCGAGCCGTGCGGGATCTGCGGCGGTCAGGCGACCGAGGCCCTGTGGCGCGACGACCACTTCACGTTGCACCCGGCGGTCCAGGGCAGCCTGCCCGGCACCGTCTGGCTGGCCAGCGCCGAGCACTATGACTCGTTCGCTGACATGCCCGACGCCGCGACAGCCGACTTCGGCCGGGTAGCAGCGAAGGTCGAGCGCGCCATCTTGTCGCTCGGTGGCGTCGGCCGGGTGCACCTGTACCGCTGGGGCGACGGCGGCGCGCACTTCCACGTCTGGTTCATCCCGCGGCCCGAGGGCATGCTTGAGGCCAGGGGGATGATGCTGCCGCTATGGGAGGACGCGCTGCCGAACGTGACCGACGAGGAACTCGCGGCGGCCGCGCAGCGCGTCGCCGACGCCATGGCGGCGGCCGGCTGAGCGCGGCAGGACCTCGATCATGGATGGATGCGCCCGCTAGCGGGCGGGGCTAATCTGAGATGAGTAGTCCTTTCGCCATCGGAGCGCCGCGTTGGCAACGTGGGTCATCTGGCTAATCGTCGCGGCTGTGCTCGGCACCGTCGAGATCATGACGACGACGCTCGCGTTCGGCTTGCTGGGCCTTGCCGCGCTGGTGGCGGCCGGCGCCGGGGCCGTCGGCGCTGGTGCGGCGATCCAATTTGGCGTGTTCGTCGGGTCTGCTGCCCTCGGCCTCGGTGTCGCGCGACCGTTCGCGCTGCGGCACATCAGGCATCCGCCATTGCTGCGCACCGGTACCGCGGCCCTGGTCGGACGGTCGGCCGTGGTGCTGGACGAGGTGACCGACCACAGCGGCCGGGTGCGGATCGGCGGCGAGGAGTGGTCGGCTCGTTCCTATGACGAGACCTTGGTGATACCGGCCGGCGCCAAGGTCGACGTCATGCTCATCGAGGGCGCCACCGCCCTCGTGTACCCCCGGGAGTAGTCATGGGGCTGGAGATCGCGCTCGGCATCGTGGCAGTGGTCGTCGTCGTCCTGGTGGCGATGATGACAATCAAGACAGTGCGCATCGTGCCGCAGGCGCGTGCCCGCAACGTGGAGCGGCTCGGCCGCTACCGCAAGACGCTCGAGCCCGGGATGAACGTAGTCATCCCGTTCATCGACCGGGTCAAGCCGCTGATCGACCTGCGCGAGCAGGTGGTCTCGTTTACCGGCCAGCGGGTCATTACCGAGGACAACCTTGTGGTCAGCATCGACACAGTGCTGTTCTTCCAGGTGACCGACCCGCGTGCGGCCGACTACGAGATAGTCAACTACATCCAGGCCATCGAGCAGCTCACCGCCACGATGCTGCGCAGCGTGATCGGGTCGATGGACCTGGAGCAGACGCTCACGTCTCGCGACAAGATCAACACGATGCTGCGCGGTGTGCTCGACGACGCCTCCGGCAAGTGGGGCATCCGGGTGACGAGGGTC
>JASHTT010000359.1 GCA_030040415.1 Streptosporangiaceae bacterium
CGCCGCCGGGCTTGTGTGCACCTGGCGAGCCAGCGACGGGATCAGCCACGGCAGGCTCAGCGCGCCCAGCAGGCCGACGGTCACCGCTGCCGTGGTGAGCCGGGTCCGCGCGGTCCCGCGCTGCAACGCCGCCACCGGAATCGCCACCAGACCGGCGAGGCACATGGCGGCGAAGCCGCCAACGGCGGCCGGCAGCAGGGCGGCGAACAGGCTGGCTGACCTCCTGGTCAGGCTGCGCGCCGGACTCGCCAGCACGACCAGCACGAAGGGCAGAGCCGCGTAGCCGAGCAAGAGCGCCCACTGGCCGATGAGCAGCCGTTCTGCCACGAACGGGTTCCACGCGTAGCACACGCCCGCGGCGAGCCTGGCCAGCCAGTGCTGCCCGGCAAGCAGCCTGGCGGCGCCCGCGCAGGCCAGGACGAAAATGCCGAGCAGGATGCACTTCTGCACCAGATCGGCCGGCAGCAATTGGGCAAGCGCCGTGACGACCGCGTCACTCGGCACCGCCCTGGGCAGTTCACCGGTCAGCCCGAACATCGCGCTGTCGAACCGCGGTGACGGTACGAAAACCATGTCGTAGCTCAGCAGGTAGCCGGGCGCGAGACCGGGCCCAAGCGCGAGCAAGCCGAGGAAGAGACCGACCCCGGCGGCCCACGTTCCCGTACCTAGCCGAAACCGGCGCGGCGCGGCGGGCTCGCGAGCTTCGCTGCGATCTGCTCGGGCCGGCGATTGCTGGCGGCGCGCGGGCTCGACGGTCACCCGGCAAGCTCCGCGCGGAGCAGCGCGCCCAGCTCCCAGCAGGCCTGCAGGTCCGCCTTGCCCGGCGTGCCGGTCACGGTCACCGCGGGCCTGATCTGTCGCCACGCCAGCCCGGTGGTGATCGACTCGGCGGCGCGGACGGCGCCGCCGGTGTCGCTGCCACCGTGCACGTACAACCCGTACGGCCGCCGCTTGGTGGCCTCCAGGCACGGGTAGTAGATGCTGTCGAAGAAGTGCTTGAGCGCTCCGGAGATGTAGCCGAGGTTGGCGGGCGTGCCGAGCAGGTAGCCGTCCGCCGCGAGGACATCTACCTCGCTTGCCGTCAGGGCTGGCCGCACGACGACGTCCACGCCCTCGACCTCGTCGGCGCGCGCGCCGTCCGCCGCGGCTTCGAACATCGCCTGGAGGTTCGGGGACGGCGTGTGATGAACGATCAGCAGGGTCGGCATTACCGCCGAGCTTAGACGCAGCAACCGGCCCGTCCGCGGCAAGCCAGCCAGGGGCAGCTGGCCGCCTTGGCGCGTCGGCTACGGTGGCTGGATGCGCAGCGTAACCGGCACCCGGCCTGGCGTCGGCCTGATCGCCGCGTGCGTGCTGGCCGATGTCTGCTGTGTGCTGGCGTTCGTGGCGATCGGCAGGCACACCCACCATGACGGTGACAGCCTGGCCGGGATCTGGCACACCGCCTGGCCGTTCCTTGCGGGCCTGTTCATCGGGTTGCTGGCGGCCAGGGCATGGCGGCGGCCGCTGTCGCTGGTACCGACCGGGATCGCGGCATGGCTGGGTGCCGCCCTGGCCGGCATGCTGATCAGGGTGCTCGCCGGGCAGGGCACGGCCGCCGCGTTCATCGGCGTGACGCTGGCGTTCCTCGCGCTGTTCCTGGTCGGCTGGCGGCTGGCCGCTCGGATTGTCAGCGAGAGGTTGCGCGCGGCAGGCTGACACCCCCGGCCGGGGACCACCCCGCCGGGGTACGGACAGTGACCTCGGCCCGGCCGGATGACATCCGGCCGGGGCCGCGGTTCAGCTCGAGCGGCAGGCCCGTCACGTGTGGCCCTGCCTTAAGTCGGTTAGCGCTGCAGCGTGAAGGTGTCCAGTTCCTCGCCGAGCTCGCTCAGGCCGGTGACCTTCAGGCTGGAGGTGCCACCCGGGTGCAGGCTCGGCAGGCTGTCGACCCTGAGCAGGCAGTAACCGGTGTAGCGGACCCTCGACCAGGTCACGGTCTCAGTCTTCGTCGAGGACTTCTTGGTCTTCGGGTCGTACTCGTTGATGTAGGTGGCGATCTCCTTCGGCTGCGAGCCGAGGTGGCCGTTGTAGCTGTCGGTCGCGGAGAAGGAGTACAGGCTCTCCCCGCCTCCGCCAGCTACCGCGTAGACGGTGCCCTTGCTGGAATCCCAGGTGCCGCCGATGGGCAGCCCGGTGACCGTCTTGCCGTCCTTGATCGGGTCGGTCCGCTCGAAGATGTGGTTATGCCCGTTGATCACCAGGTCGACGTCGTACTTGTTGAAGGCGGGCACGAAGTACGTCTCCACCCCGCCGTCGCAGCCGTGCGTGGTGCACGTCGAGTAGGCGCAGTGGTGGAAGTAGACGACGATGAAGTCAATGTCCTTGTTGGCCCGCAGTGCCGCGAGCGTGGAGTCCAGCCACTTCACCTGCTTGCCGCCGCTGTAGCCGAAGTTCGCCGGCAGCTCGTAGGACACGTCGTTCGCGTCCAGCGCGACGAAGCCCACGTTCCCGTAGGTGAACGAGTAGTAGGTGGTCTTGTCCGTGCCGCCGAACTGGAACCGCTTGAAGTCCCCGCCGTAGCCGTCCGGCGAGTACCAGGGCTCCATCTCGTGGTTGCCAACCACGGCCTGGTACGGGATGAAGCCCGCGGTCGGCTCGATGTGCGTGAACCACTGGTCCCACACCCGCGGGTCGAAGGGGTCCGTCAGCAGGCCGCTGCCGCCGGACTCCGCGTAGCACACATCGCCGGCGTGCAGGTGGAATGCCGGGCTCTGCGCCCTGACCAGGTTGGCCGTACCGACGGCGTCGTAGGTGATGCCCTGGTCACCGTACGCGGTGAAGGTAAACGGCGGCCTGCCCGTCGGCGCGGTGGTGAAGCTGCCGAACACGTCTCCGGCGTCCCACGACTCGTGCCCGACGCTGTAGTAATAGGTCTGGCCGGGCCGCAGGCCGGTGAGCACGGCGTGCAGGTAGTACTGCTCAATGGTGGAGTCGGCCAGCGACGGCGGGACCGAGTCGATTGGCGGGTTGTTCTTCGTGTTCCAGACACTGGCCGGGGTCGCCAGGTTCTTGACGTCGGCGCTGATCTGCTCGCTGAGGTCGAGAGGCGACGTGCCGACGCGGATGAATGGGCTCTTGACCGGGCCAGCGACCTGCCATGAAACCGACATCGACGTTGTGGGGTCAACACCGTAGGCGATGTGCCGGCCGAAC
>JASHTT010000360.1 GCA_030040415.1 Streptosporangiaceae bacterium
AGCTGGTTGTCGGTGTAGAGCGCGTCAACCTCGGCGAGGTCGATGTCGCTGCCGAGCGGGATCCGGGCGGCCGGCCCGGCGACCCACCAGTCGGCGCCGGGAAGCCCGGCCGAGGCGTAGGCGCGAGATCCTGGCTCAGCCGCTTCATACGCGGGGCGACGTGCTGCGATGACTCGCCCATGTGCCGGCTCCCACAAATGCACCTTGCCCTCGCCTGCTGGTCCAAGCACGACGGCGTCGTACCAGCGCCAGACAACAACTTCTTGGTGGCCGGGGGCTGAGGCGAGTGCGACCAGGTGTCCCGGACTGACCCGTTCGAGCCTCGGAGCTGGAAACATCGGAGCGAATCCGGCCTTGGCGACCTCATCGCCCGTCCACACATCGCAGGCGGCTTCTTCCAAGTAAAGGACGCGTGCCACTCGGAGTACGTGTTCGTCCGGATCCGTGACAGTTGTTCCCGTCGACATGGCGACCATCCTGGCGAGGATGTTGAGACGAGGGCAAGCGAGATGCGCCGGTCCGCGCGTGCGGACGCCGACAGCCGGGACGTCAGCGGTCTCGGTGAGGCTGGCGATCAGGGTGACGCCAGGAGCCTGACTGCCTGCTCCTGGCTGAGCGCGCGCCCGGCGGCCATCTCGGCGTCCCACTCCTCCGCCGCGATGCTGGCGCGAACCCGGGCCAGGTACCCCTCGATCACCTCGGCCTCCTCCGGTGAGACGGGCATGTTCACCAGTTCCCGCAGCGCGCTGGCCGCTCCGGCCAGGCGAGCCGCCAGCGCGCCTTCGCCTAGCTCCGCCGCTATGCACGCGGCGAGTTCCAGGGCGTCAGCCGAGGCCTGAGAGTCGCCCGAGCTGGCGAGGTAGTCGCGAGTGCCGGACAGCAGCCTGCGAGCTTCGCGCGCATGACCGGTCAGCAGCCTGACATAGGCCAGGGATGTAAGGTCAACCGTCGCGCCGATGCTGTCTTCGTGCTTCGTATGCGCCGCGAGGGCCTCCTGGAGCAGTTCCGCGGCCAGATCGAGGTTCCCTGCATACAGTTCCGTCTGGCCCAGGTTCGTCAGCGCCCCGCCGACAATGGCGTCGCCGCCGATCTCGCGGCAGAGGGTGACGCATTCACTCAGCGCGGACCGCGCCGCGTCCAGGTCGCCCCGGCGAGTATGCGTGCCGCCGAGGCTGTTCAGCTCCCTGGCCTGCTGGTCACGCTCGCCAAGGTCGCGCCAGATGGCCAGGCTCCGCTCAAAGAGCCGGACTGCCGCGTCGAAGTTGCGCTGCTGCACCTGCAGCAGGCCAAGCCAGTGGGCGACGCCGGCCAGCGGGGCTCCGGCGTCGTCAGCCGCGAGGTCGACGGCCCGCTGCAGCCACAGCAGTCCCTCCCCCGCATGACTGCGGATGTACCAGAACTGCCCAAGTCCCTGAGCCAGCCGCAAGCCAGTGCCGACCCGCTCGCCGTCACAAACCGGGCCGGCGGCTGATGATCCCAGCGACCAGGTCAGCGCGGCGCGCAGGTTGTCATAATCGGCCTCAAGCCGGTCCAGGGTCGCGAACTGCGCGGGGCCAATCAGCTGGTCGCCGGCCCCGTTGACCAGCGCTGCGTAGTACTCCGCATGGCGTCGCCGGGTATCCTCGAGCTCGCCGGTCTCGGCCAGGCGCTCCAGCGCGTACTCGCGGATCATTTCCAGCATGCCAAACCGGGGTTCCCCGTCCGGACCTTCGGCAACGGTGATGAGGCTGACATCGGTCAGCTCGCTCGCCGTGTCGACCGGGTCGCCGGCAGGCAGGGCTACCGCTGCGAGCGCGTCCAGGTCGCAGCCGCCCGCGAACACCCCGGCGCGCCGCAGCACCGCCGCCGACTGGGTCGTCAGCAGCTCATAACTCCAGCTGATAGTTGCCCGCAGTGCCTGCTGGCGCGACGGCCGTCCCGCATGGGCGCTCGCCAGGGCCAGGCTGTTGTCAAGCCGCGAGAGCAGGGCCCGCGGGGACAGCAGCTTGACCCGGGAGGCGGCTAGCTCGATCGCCAGCGGCAGGCCGTCCAGCCGCCGGCAGATCGCGGCGATGTCGGCAGCGTTGGCCGCGGTCGCGGCGAAGCCAGGCCGGACCATGTCCGCGTGCTGCACGAACATCTGCCCGGCACCGCTTGCCACGACCTCGGCGACGGTCCCTTCCCGCGGTACGTCCAGCGGCGGCACCGGCAGCTCATGCTCACCTAGCACGTGCAGTGGCCGGCGAGAGGTTGCGAGCACCACCAGGCGCGAGGCGGCGGCCAGCAGGTCGGCAACGACCTCTCCCGCGCCGGGCAGTTGCTCCAGGTTGTCCAGTACCAGCAGTGCCTGACGGTCACGCAGATGATCCATGACCGCGGCGGGCGTATCTTCGTCTGCGTACAGTTCGCCAGCGATGGTCTTCCACATCACCTGGGCGTCACGGACGGTGGCCAGCGGCACGAAAAAGACGCCATGGGCGAAGGCCCTGTCCAGCGAGGCGGCGGCAGCCAGCGCCATGCGGGTCTTGCCAACTCCGCCGGTGCCGGTGAGCGTCACCAGCCGCACTCCAGGCCGCGAGATCGTCCCGCGGAGATGGTCGAGATCGCGCTCCCGGCCGACCAGCAATGTCGTTGGCGTCGGCAGGCTGGTCAGGGCGCCGAGGCTCTTCAGCGGCGGGAACTGCTCCGCGAGGCCGGGGCCTGCCAGCTGGAAGATGTGCTCCGGCTCCTCGATGTCCTGCAGCCGGTGGAAGCCCAGGTCACGCACCGTCAGTTCGGCAGGCAATCCTGGCTGCGCGCGCTGCCACGTGACGTGGGACATCACCACCTGGCCGCCGTGTGCCGTAGCAGCTATCCGGGCCGCCCGGTGCACGTCGATCCCGACGTATCCGTCCTCGTGCCGCGATGGCCTCCCGGAGTGCAGGCCCATCCTGACCCGGACTGCGGCGCCACCGGGCCAGTCGTACGCGCCCAGGGCGCGCTGCGCTGCCACGCAGCAGCTCACCGCGTCGGCCGCCGACGAGAAAACGACGAAGAAGCTATCGCCTTGCGCACCCATCTCGTAGCCCCGCCACGACCTGATGGCGGCGCGCAGCAGTGCGCGCTGTGCCGACAATGCCTCCCCGTACTGGTGGCCCAGCCGGTTCAGGAGCAGTGTCGAGCCTTCAATGTCGCTGAAGAGCATCGTCACTGTGCCCGCGGGAAGATCCCCCACTCCCCCATTGTGACGCCTTTGCCAGAGAATGTGCTCTGCGGCGGCGACATGATGGCTTCACGGGACAGCGAATTAGCAGTGCCAGTCCGCGATCCTGACCTTGCCGGCGTGCAGGCCGCCCTCGGAAGGCGACCTGCACACCCCAGGAGTTAGTTACGGCCAGGCCACTGGTGACGACATCGCCGGATTCCGTCAGGGAGAGTCGATTCCCTTGCGGGTACAGGTGACTATCTCTGACGATCCGCCACCCGATGTGTTCTCCGCATCTGCTGGATACGACAGGACGTCTTTGTTGCTGCAGTTGGTGCCGGTCGTTTTTGCCAGCTTCATGATGACGGCCTCGAACGACCCCTTGAACGGAGACGTCAGCGATCCCTGGCCGCCGAAAGCGCTGGTCAGGCCCTGGCCGCTGAAGTGAACGGTGCCAGGGCTGTCGTAATAGAACCCATCCGCGAGGTGATTCTCGTCGATCCATTCCGCTGACGTGTGGTCGTAGGGAATGTTCACCGAGCGATTGGTGACGTCCCATTCGCCCTTGTTGTTAGAAGTCTCCAGCAGGAACGTTGCCGTTGTCCTCGTGTCCCACCAGACATCAGCGACTATAGAAACGCCCGGGCTGACGGCGTTTACCGACGAATACTTACCGCAGAACCCGGTGCAGCCGCTCGAGCCGATATATTCCCAGAAGGTCCGGTAGCCTTCGTCGTATTGCATGCTGGTACCGGTCTGGATCAGCCCGTTGGTCTTTGACTTCTCGCCGAGCCCGCCGCCGATGCCTACCCACGTGGATTCCGCGCTGGGCTCGCTCTTGGTCATGCTCCTCGGTACGGCCCACGAGCCCGTCGTGCCGTTTATGCCGCTGCCGTACTCCGACTCAGTCACAGCGTAGCCCGCCCAGTTACCGGTATACACGTGAGTGTTCGGCAGGGTTGCACGGCAGAATTCCGGCGCAGTTCGATCCTTGGCGAGGTTGAGGACGGACTGGACTAACTGCCGTTCGCCCGAGGTCGCCGGCTGGTGTACGTCCATGCCGAGATCGGCCATGACCGCGGGAGTGATGTGGCGGGCGGTCAGTCCTCGCGGCGGAATGTTCGCCACGAGGCCAGGGACTAGCTTGTAGGTCAGGTGAGCCACGCCGAGTGCGTCAGTGCGGCCGCTGGTCGGCGCGATCAGCGTTTCCCCGCGCGGGCATGATGCTGCCGCGGGCCGCGCCACCTGTGCCGGCCATGACGTGGTTGGTAACGGCCGTGCCGCAACCGCGCTGCCGAGCGCGGGCGCAGACAGTGCCACTACCGCGCCGGCGACTAACAGAATGAAGCCACCCGATCTTGCCCTGAGGCCCATGTGGAATCTCTCCCTTTCCTGGCTGCCACGCTGCGTGGCATTCTGTGTCACATTCTCATAATAGAAATATCAAGTCAATAGCACCAGACTGGTCTTACATAATAATTCGCCTTTAAGTGCATCTAGTAATTTATAAGCAACTCTTGATGCGACGAGCGGCGAAAGCGGACTAAATGCAAGACCGGATGAACGAGGGTCCGTTCGCCGGGCTGAACGTGAGCGAGCGGGAATCTGCCTGAGATTGGCCTCAGAAAGGCGGCCAGGTCTCGGCGATCGAGTCGATGGCCGCGCGCCGTGCGTCGTCTGCGCTGTAAGGCCCGTCGAGGCTGGCCTCGTCGGCCCGGCGCAGGTCTGGGGATCTGCCGTGTCGTTCGGCCTCGTCGGCGCGGCGCAGGTCTGACGCCCCTTGGTAATCCGAGCGTGGCGACTCAGCGGATACCAGGTCCGCCGCGACGAAGGGCTCAGCTGGCGGCTCGTCGTAGGCCTCCGCGCCGGCATCTCTGACCAGTTTGGTTGGCTGGCCCTCGGAGAAGTAACGGTCCTCGTGAACGCCGAACGGATCGCGATACCAGCCACGGGCAACATGCAGCTGCATACCTTCACACGTTACGCCCGCCCGGCCCTTCATACGGAGGCCGCCGAGTGAGCCCCTTCAGTGCGGCCACGCTCAGGACATTCCCGGCGACCTTCGAATCACTTGACGAGCAAGGCCTGCTCACTCCCCTAATGACGGTGGGCGAACTTCGGGCCGCGCTGACCGCAGACCAGCGCACAGTAGTTGACCAGGTCATGGAACTCCGGCCGGGTGACTACGGGGTGGCTACCCCGTACGCCGGCCAGGTTGAGCCAGTCCCGACAGACCTGGTGCGGGTAACCGGCCAGGAGTATGCCGCGAAGGGCCGGCGGATGAGTCTCAGCGCGAAGTACGTGCCACGCCATGTGCATGACGCCTACATCCGCATGAACGACGCGTTCACTGCGGAGCAGCCGGGTCGCATGCTGCTGATCGGCTCGTGTTACCGCTCGCCGGCCTATCAGGTCGTGGTGTTCCTGAACTGGCTCATCAACGGCTACCACGGAGATATCGCCAAGACCATCCGGCATGCGTCGCCGCCGAACTACTCGCAGCACACCAATGCCAGCAAGGCGGCGATCGACTTCATGAACGTCGACGGATCCCCGTCGGACGGCACGCCGGAGGACTTCCTGGACACCATTGAGTACACGTGGCTGCGTCAGCATGCCGGGGACTTCCGGTTCTACGAGTCCTGGCCCGAGGGCAATGAATTCGGCATGCGAGCCGAGCCCTGGCACTGGCAGTACCGGCCCTGATCAGCCGAACAACCTCTCGAGGTGATCGTCCAGAACGGCCAGCAGCTGTTCTGAGGTGCACGCGCCGGTCAGCGCGGGCACCGACAGTCCCTGCACCACAGCGCAGAGGTAACGCGCCGCGTGCCGCGTGTCGACGTGACCGCCAACCTCGCCGTTGTCCTGCGCGTCCTTGAGCTGGGCGGTCAGGAATTCGATCAGCCCGTCGTAGCCGGCCCGCGCGGTGGCAGCCGCCTCCGCATCGATCGCGGCGTAGGCCAGCATCGCCGCGCCCAGGCGCGCACCTTCCCGGCTCTCGCCATCAAGTCCGAGCAAGTCCACCAGTAGCGCGCGAAGCAAAGCGCGGAAGGTGCGCGGCTCGGGCACCTGCGCCAGCAGCAAGGGGATGCGGACGGTGGC
>JASHTT010000361.1 GCA_030040415.1 Streptosporangiaceae bacterium
AGCCTGGCGGCGGCCACGCCCGTCGTCAAGTACCTGAAGGCGTTCTACTCGGGCCTCGGGGTTACCCCCGATGACACCTGGTCGACGATCACCTCGCAGTACACGGGCCCGTCCGGCGCGCCGACATTCGGGACCTCGGTGCTCCAGGAGACCTACCAGGACACGTCGAAGCCGCCGAAGAAGGTGACTCCGGACGACCTGGCCGCCGAGGCTGACGCGCTGGTGAGCAGCGAGAACATCCCAGACGTCGCGGAGGCCCAGATTGTCGTCGCGTCGCAGACCGGGACCTGCTTCAGCGACGGCTTCGTCGGCAGCTGCGGCAAGATCAGCAGCAGCGCGACCGGCTACTGCGGCTGGCACGCAATGACCAGCGAGGGTGTCCCGTACATCAACCTGCCGTACCAGCTGAACGCTGGCTCGGAGTGCGGCGAGAACTGGATCAACTCCGGGGCGGCCGGCAAGTACGACGGGTTCTCGACCATCGGCGGCCACGAGTACGCCGAGACGATCACCGACCCTGACCCGTTCACCGGCTGGCGTGACCCGAACGACACGATCAGCGACGGGGGTTCTCCCGGTGAGATCGCGGACAAGTGCGAGTGGGGCGGCTCCGACTACGGCCTGAAGCTGGCCAAGGGAGACGTCAAGCTGTCCACCGGCAGCTTCGCCATGCAGAGTCTGTGGAGTAACGCGGCCGGCGGCTGCGTCCTGACGTCATCGCCGAAGGTGACCGTCAAGAACCCGGGAAACCAGAAGACGACGCTCGGCAGCGAGGTCAGCCTGCAGATCCATGCGTCCACGAACACGGGCCTCCCGCTGAGCTTCACCGCGTCCGGGCTCCCCGCGGGACTGACCATCAGCTCTGCCGGGCTGATCTCCGGTGAGCTGGACACCACCGCTGGCGCATGGCTGCCGAAGGTGACGGCCAGCAACGGCCAGCAGCAGGGCAGCGTCGCCTTCATCTGGCAGGCAAGTTCCGTCGCAGGGCAGGTGCAGGGCTACGACTCCAAGTGCGTCGACGACTTTGACGGCAACACGGCCAGCGGCAACAAGATCGACATCTGGACCTGTGACGGCGAGGCAGAGCAGAGCATCACGTTCGCGGCCAACGGCGAACTGCAGCTAGAGGGCGGGTGCCTGACCGCGGGCCCGCCTGCCGTGCTCGAGCCGTGCACCGCCGCCGCGGACCAGGTCTGGACGCGCCGGGCCAGCGGCGAGTACGTCGTCAAGTCGAGCGGGCACTGCCTGACCGATCCGAAGGCCTCGAAGACCAACGGCACCCAGCTGACGATCCCGGCCTGCACGAACGCCGCCGATCAGCACTGGGCGCTGCCGTAGCGGCACGCCACGGCTGAGGGACGCTGACGCTGAAGGACGCTGCCGAGGAGCAACGGCCTTCAGGTCATGATCACGGTAAATCCGGCCACTGGGGCGGCCCGGATTCTCCGTGATCACGGCGTCGCTAAATGCAGCCCGTCTGCGCGATACGGCCAGGCATTACGCAATGGCGGCCAATGGGCCGAACATCGGCCGCTGACCAGGCAGAATCAAACCTAGCCAAGTCGGCCAATCACGCCTATTGTGTTGGTTTAATGCGCTTGGCCGGTGCCAGCTATCCTGTCAGGCCCTCAGATCGCGGTCGCTGATTGGTTGGCGCACTGAGGCTAAGCGTCCGGCGATCCGAGGGGGAGCCATCGGTGGAGGATCTTGAGGCTGCAGCCTTCCAGTGGCGGAAGTCTTCGAGAAGTGTCACACAGGACTGCGTCGAGGTGGCCGTCACGCCAACTCGCGTCTACATCCGCCATTCTCAAGATCACTCCGGCAAGTTTTTAGCCTTCTCCTACTCCGAGTGGGAGGCATTCACCGCCGGCGTCCGCAACAATGAGTTCGACGTAGAAGTGTCGCCCGGCTCTTGATTGGCAAGGATGTGCAGGACCCGTGGACCTTTGCGGCTAGAGTGGCACAGTCCACTTCGTCGCGACTGTGAGGTGACGATGCTATGGACGTGCGTACTGAGACGTCAGCTGCGCAGTATTCGGTCGATCCAGAGTCGGCAGCTGATGACAGCAGCTCCGTCGGCCTTAGCGCAATTTACTACGGCCTCGTAGCGGGTCCGGTTGCCACGGCATTAGGCGCAGTTGTATCTATCCGGCTTACCGGGACAGCGCGAGCGGTAGTCTGGGTCTCCGCCACAAGCGTACTAGCGGCCGGAGCTATCTATCTTGCGCAGCCCGGCATGGAGCTAATTCGGCGCTGCCTTCGTTCGGTGCGGCTGCGCTAACTGGTGGCGGAGTCTTTTCCACTTCCTTTCGCACCACGCTTGCGGCCCCGTTGCCGTCCAATGATCCAGGAAAACAGTGAGATGGTTACTGTAGACGTGCCAGCAATTACAATCTTCAGTTCGCCGGGAGCCCGGGTAAGGATGATCACGACGACTGCCGAAGCCACTACTGCGATCGGAGTGGCTGCCAGCGACACACTTTGAATAATCCTGATCAGATTCCCTGTCATATCGTCGTCGCGAAGTATGTCGTGGAAGAGGTCGGGATATGAGCGTCGCCCTGGCGAAGGCTGGGGTGAGCCCTCAACCGTCGTGTTGGCCATGGGGATCACCTCCCCGCGCGTAGCTCTAGGTCGTGGCACGGCGAACGTGCATTCCCGATCGCGTCGGGCGCCTGGTTCAGCCTTTATCGGGAAGCCTCGTACTGAGCAGCTCTGCTTTCTAGAAGCTTTATACTCTGTTCACTTTCTAGGGCGATATCTGTGAGCAGGCTAAAGTTCACCTGATATTGAGTGATAAGTTCCTGGTCGTCACGAGTAGTGACGTTGTCACCGGCCGTTTCAAGATACAACAGATCGTTGTCCCAGTCTGCAAATTCCAGGATCGTGAATGAGCCCTTCATGGAAGGGTGAGCACCCGCGGAGAATGGGATAATGCGTACTGACAGCCGTGGACCGCTGAGTAGATCGACTAGGTGCCGAATCTGCTGGCGCATTACCTCGGGGCCGCCGACCTCGCGGTGCAGCGCAGCCTCATCAATAACGTAGATAATCGTTGGTCTTTGATCTCGTTCCAGTAGCCGTTGTCTTTCCATGCGCAATTCGACGATCTTGTCTGGATCAGGCGCTCCAGAGCCGAGCACAATCGCCCGAGCGTAGTCCTTGGTCTGTAGCAATCCTGGAATCGTCAAGGGCTGAAAGCCACGGATGGACGAGGCCGACCCCTCGTAGCCGAGATACTCTCCGAAGGCAGAGCTGATGACGCTTTGATACTTGCTAAACCAAGGACTTCGCTTCCCAAACCTGGCCATTGCCACGAGGTTGCTGGTTTGGGCCGGGTCGTCGATCTTGTATAGCTTCAGGAGCGCCTGGAGGTCGGTAGTGGAGATGCCCACGGCGCCGGCCTCGATACGGACAAGCTTTGAGAGGGACCAATCTAGGTGGTCGGCAGCTTGCCGCTGGGTCAGTTCAGCTCGGTCCCTGGCCTCACGCAGCGTGTCGCGGACGCGACGCCGATAGTAGGTAGGGTCGTGCTGCGACGTCATAGCGGTCACTCCGCGACTGAAGCGTGCTGAAAATAAGGGCTGGCGAGATTGGCCAGTGGGCAGTCAAGAACCGATGACGGAGGAAGCTTAGCAGCGATTGGCGAGGTGTCGAGTAGCTTATAGGCCATCTCCCGTACTTGTGAGGCAGCTGAGGCGCCTTGGGGCTAGCGGGAGGCGTGAGTTCTCTTGCCACAAACCGCACTGACCGGACGTGCGTGAGAGACGGGGTCCGCTCCGCCTAGCGGTTGCCTACTCGGGACTCGAACCAGATACGAGGGCCTCTTAGTACATCGGGCCGTACCTGCCGTATTGATCCGTGAGGTTGTATGCGTCGGCAGTTTGCTGGCTGTACCGGCGGGCTGCCATCCGCGCGACGACGATCTCACCGAGCGCGATCGCGGCCAGGAAAAGGATCAGCACGCCGAGCCCGTAGAAGAAGCCGAGGTTCTCCAGGAAGCGCATGGCGGTCGGACCGAAGATCGCTCCGTGGCTCGCGACCGGCGACCCCGGCAAGATCCGCTTGGCCTTGAGCGCGAAAGCCGTGACCGGCGTTCCGACCACGAACCACGCGCCACCGAGCGCAGCGAGGAACGCGCCTGCGGCGGCACCGCGGTCAGCGACCGCGACCACCAGTCCGCCCAGTAACGCGGCGGCGCCCGGCAGTACCGACAGCCAAAGCCGGCCGGACGTGTACGCCCACGCCTTGTCCGGGGTGTAGGCGAAACTGAAGTACGGCCCCACGAACGGGATCAGGCCGCCCCAGGCGCCGAGCAGGATCAGCAGGGTTCCCGTCGTGCGGCCGCGGTTGGCCAGTGCCGGACCAGCCATATCGTCCAACCCCCGTATTGCTGCCCGTACCGCAATGCTAATACCCGCCGGCCGCCTGGCTAGGTGGCCACGCGGCCCGCGGCGGCAGGGCTGCGCCCCTGTCCCGTCACTTGAGTGACAGCAGATGCGCACGGTAGCCCTTGCCGAAATTGGTGGGCGTGCCGTTGTAGTTGGAGATCAGGCTCGGCCCGGAGCCGCAGGCAAAGTCAGCGTTCCATGCCCACGCCAGGTAGCTGGTCGACCTGGCGTCGAGCCACGCCATCAGCGGGTCTATGTAGTCGTCGGCACAGTCGTTCTCGCCCATCTCGCCGACGATGACCGGCACCTTCTTGATCACCGGCGCTATCTGGCTGTTCCAGCAGCTCC
>JASHTT010000362.1 GCA_030040415.1 Streptosporangiaceae bacterium
ATACCTACGAGGAGCCCTCAGCCGGTCAGCCCGGTGACGCTTACCACGCAGCCGCCGTCGTGACCTGGCGGGTGAGCTGGACAGGATCTGGCGATGCCGGCGGCGTTCTGGTGTCGGCCCTGCAGGTGCCCGCCGAGTTCGCCTTGCGGGTCGCGCAGGGCGAGGCGCTGGTGAGCAGCCCGTGACCGGACAGGCGCCGCCCGGGCTCGGGACCGTGTACTTTCCGCCGGTCGACGTTCCGGCCAACGGGACGAGCGGCGGCAGGCCAGCCGATCCTCCAGGCGTCCGGCTACGCGACCTGCCGCGGCGCCGGCGTCCGGCGATGATCGCGCTCGCGGTCGCGATGGCCGGAGCGGGTGTCGTCGTGAGCGCTGCGCTTTATCAAAAGACAGACCACCAGGTCCCGGTCGTGATGGTGACTGCGGACGTTCCCGCCGGTGCGCTCATCGCCGCGAGCGACGTCGGCACGACTGACGTCACCGTGGCGTCCGGCATCCACGTCATTCCCGCCGCGCAACTACAGCAGGTAAGCGGGGAGATAGCGGCGGTGGCGCTGCGCGCTGGCACGCTGCTCGCCCCGTCCGAGCTGACCACTGCGCAGCCACCCGCGCCCGGCCAAGAACTTGTTCCGGTAGCGGTGAAGCCGTCGGTGCTGCCGGCCAGCGGGCTGCTGCCCGGCGACCAGGTGCTCATCGTAGCCACGCCTGGCGATCAGGGCGAAGCCGGGTCGGCGGGCCCCGCGACGCTCACCAGCCCGGTGCCCGCGCTAGTCGAGGCGGTCGACGCGGTCACCGATGCCAACGGCTTCGACGTCGTGGACCTGCTGGTCAAGGCCGCTGACGGTCCCGCGGTCGCACAGCAGGCGTCGACCGGGCAGTTCGCCATCATCGTGACCGGCAGGAGCTCGTAGTTCCGATGGGCAGCTTGTACGCGCTTGTGTCGGCCGGCGGGTCGCCGGGTGTCACGACTGCCGCCCTGGCAATCGCGCTTGCCTGGCCTGCGCCGGACCCGGTCATCGTCGCCGAGTGCGACCCGAGCGGCGGCGACGCCCTCGCTGGCGTGCTGGGCGGGCAGTGGCCGGTGGCGCGCGGGCTGGTGCAACACGCCATCGAGGCTGGGCGTGATCCGCAGGCGGCCGTCGCGGGCCTGGCAGCCGAACTCGTGCCGCTAGACGAGGCCGAGTCCAGGTTGTTGCTGCCCGGGCTCACCGATCCACGGCAGGCAACTGGCCTGGCACAGGCTTGGCCCGCGGTGGCGATGACGCTCGCGGCGCAGTCGTGCGACGTCATCGCCGACTGCGGTCGGCTCGACGCAGGGCCCGGCCAGCCGCTTGCCGTGCTATCCGCTGCGAGCGCGGTCGTGGTCGTGCTGCGGCCGTCACTGCGGCAGGTGTGGGCGGCCGGCGCGCGGATCGACATGCTGACCGGGTTGCTCGGCAGTGCGGAACGGCTCGTGCTGCTCGTGACTGGGCCAGGGGCTTACTCGGCGCGCGAGGTGGCGCAGGCCCTGCGCGTCCCGGTGCTGGCGTCGCTACCCGACGACCCGAAGACGGCGGCCGTGCTGTCGGACGGGCTCGGCCGCCGCGGTCAGCTCGGGTCGGCGGCGCTGATACGGGCCGCGAGGACTGCTGGCCGGGCGCTGCGCGAGCGCGCGACACTCAGCCTGGTTCCGGCGCATCCTGAAGAGCCGAGCGCAAGCCCCCGGCAGGGGCAGACGACGCGTCACTGAGAAGCGCGAGCGCGGCTAGCTCGTCCGGCCGTGCCCCCAGTTTCCCGAAGGCATCAGCGGCCTGCCCCGCGAGCACGACTGCTTGACCACGGTCACCGCGGGTAAGGGCCAGGTCGCCCAGCCCGAGCAGCGCCCGGGCGGCCGCCACTCGCTCACCCAGGGCGGTTGCGAGTTCCAGAGCGCGCCGCAATGCCGCATCTGCGTCTCCGAATTCGCCAAGCCGTGTCTTTGCGACGCCGAGGCCCTGCAGCAGGTGTGCCTCGCCGATCGGGTCCTTGACGTCGCGGACCTTGGCCAGCGCGCGCTCGAACGTTTCGAGGGCACGGTCAGGCTGCCGGGCCTGCAGGTAAGCCTCACCGACTCGGCGGAGAACCACCGCCTCGGTCCGGCCATCCCCCGCTGCCTGCACCAGCTGCAGTGCCTCGGACAGGTAATCGGTCGCCGGACCAAGCTCGCCCCGCTGCAGCCGGACCGCGGCCAGGTTCTGCAGCACATAGGCCGCGTGCTTCGTATCACCTGTCCTTCGGAGGACGGCTAGTGCCCGCTCACCGCGCTGTGCGGCTTCCTCGAGCCGGCCGGTGAGCTGGTCGAGGAATGCGATGTCCGCGTCCACGCGGGCCAGGCCGTGATCGTCGTCGGAGTCATGGAAGAGCTGCGCTGCCGCGGCGAGGTCCGCGCGAGCCAGCGCGTACTCCTGCTGCGCCGTGAGCAGCGACCCGCGGGAGCTCAGGATCCCGGCCTGGCCGCGGAGGTGTCCTGCCCGCGTGGCGGCCTGCAGGGCGATCTCGTGGATCTCCCGCGAGTCGTCGAAGTAGGCCCGGGCCTTGAACAGAAAGGCGGTGACGGATACCAGACTCCAGCACGCATCGGTCAATCCGGCCCGGGCGGCTTGCCGGACGCTGGAGACCACGGCGACGCGCTCGCGCTCAAACCAGGCCAGCGGATCTGCCAGCAGGCGTGCTGTCAGCCGGCCAGCCAGCGGCCACCGGCTCGCGTCGCTGCTGATCTGCACCTGGTCGCCGAAGGTGCTGAGCCGGTTCGCCTCAATGGCGAGGCACAGCATGGCGCCGAGCGCGCGCTCAAGCGCTGCGTCCTGTTCCTCCGGCGGTTCCTCGGCGGCGAGGCGTTCCCTGCCATACACGCGGACCAGGTCGTGCAGCCGGTACTGGCTGTGCACGCCCGTGCCGACGCCGGTTGTCTCCACCAGCCGCGCGCTGACCAGTTGATCGAGGGCGTCTTCGGCATCGGCCGCCGGCTGGCCTAGCAGGGGTTCGGCGACCCAGCCAGCGAAGACCGGCGCGTCAAGCATCGCCAGCCTGCGCAGCAGCCACCGGGCCTGCTCGCTTGCGCCCTCATAGGTCAGCGAGATGCTTGCCCGCACGGCCAGGTCTCCGTGCGCAAGCTCGTCCAAGCGCCTAGTCTCATCGGCTAGTCGATCGGCGAGCTGCTGGATATCCCAATGTGGCCGCTCCGCCAGCCGCGCCCCGGCGACCCGCAGCGCTAGCGGCAGGTGACCGCAGTGCCCGGCCACCGCGGAGGCCGCGGAAGGCTCTGCCTGCACTCGACTCGTCCCGGCGATCCTGCCAAGCAGCGCAAGCGACGTCTCAGCTTCCAGCACGCTCACTTCGACGTGGCCGGCACCGGCCAGCCCGCTCAGCCGGTGCCGGCTGGTGATCAGCACCGCAGCGGACGGGGTGCCGGGCAGCAGCGGCAGCACTTGGCTCTCGCCGGCCGCGTCGTCCAGCACCACCAGAAGTTTGCGGTTGGCGACCAGGTCCCGGTAGACCTCCGCGCGCTCGTCCAGGTCCTCGGGGACCTGCGGGCCCGGCACGCCCAGCGCCCGCAAGAACCGCTCAAGCACCCGCCCCGGCCCGACCGGGCTCCCGGCGCCCGCGTGCAGATCGGCGAACAGCTGCCCGTCGGCGAAATGCCCCGCCACTTCGTGGGCCACGCGCACTGCCAGG
>JASHTT010000363.1 GCA_030040415.1 Streptosporangiaceae bacterium
TCGGGCACCCGGAACTCCAGCCGCTTCGCCTTCGGGTTGGGCCCGGTGATCGGGATCCGGACGCACGCCGACCTGTTGCGCTGCGAGTAGACCAGGTTGACCGGGGCCTCGAAGCCGGGAACCAGCCGGTGGTAGGAGTTCATCGTCGGGTTCGTGAAGGCCAGCAGCGCTGGAGCATGCTTGAGCAGGCCGCCGACGTAGTACCGGCCAGTGTCGGACAGGCTGGCGTAGCCGACCTCGTCGTAGAAGAGCGGCGCCCCGTCCTTCCACAGGCTCTGGTGGCAGTGCATGCCGGAGCCGTTGTCGCCGAACAGCGGCTTGGGCATGAAGGTGACCGTCTTGCCCGCTTCCCGAGCGGTGCTCTTGACCACGTACTTGTAGACCATCAGCTTGTCGGCCATGACGAGCAGGGTGTCGAACCTGATGTCGATCTCCGCCTGGCCCGCGGTGCCCACCTCGTGGTGCTGCATCTCCACCGGGATGTTGCAGGCGATCAGGTTACGGACCATCTCCGAGCGCAGGTCGGTGTAGTGGTCCATCGGCGGGATCGGGAAGTAACCGCCCTTGTACCTGGGCTTGTAGCCGAGGTTCCCGCCAGGCTCGTCGCGCCCGGTGTTCCACGCGCCCTCGATCGAGTCGATGTGGTAGTAGCCCTCGTTCGGCCCCGTCTCGTAGCGCGCAGAGTCGAAGATGTAGAACTCCGCTTCCGGGCCGAAGTAGGCGGTGTCGCCGATCCCGCTGCCGCGCAGGTAGTTCTCTGCCTTGCGGGCCACGTTGCGCGGGTCGCGGCTGTACGGCTCGCCGGTGAGCGGGTCGTGCACGAAAAAGGTTAGGTTGAGCGTCTTGCGCGTGCGGAACGGGTCGAGCATGGCCGTGCCCGGATCGGGCAGCAGGAGCATGTCGGACTCGTGGATCTGCTGGAACCCGCGGATTGACGAGCCGTCGAACATCAGGCCGTCGGTGAACACCTTGTCATCGAAGGACTCGGCGGGCACGGTGAAATGCTGCATGATGCCAGGCAGGTCACAGAACCTGACGTCGATGAACTGCACCCCCTCCGACTCAATGAACTGCAGTACCTCATCGCCAGTTGTGAACATCAGCTCTCCTTTGCCGCCGTCGCGGTGCGGTTGTGAGGCTAGCCGCAGCCAGTTTCCTGGCCGTGTCCCCTATGTTTCGCCGCTGTTACGCCGCAGCCCGCGGCGCTCCTGGCGCTCCGCTGCGGATACCGTAGACCTCGTGACCAACCAGCAGGCGGCCGGGTCTGACGACGAGGCCTATCCCGGCCAGCACCTGGGGCTGCCCGAGTTCGGATCCGGCTCCGTCGCGGGCTGGAGCAGGCGGCTCGGCGCCTTGCTCATCGACTGGCTCGCCTGCAGCGTGATAGCTGCCGCGTTCTTTTACCACCCCTCGGCCGGGCACTCGACGAACCTGCTCGTCCAGCCCAGGCTGTGGACGCTCGCGGTGTTCGGCGTTCAGGACTGGCTGCTGACCGCGTTCGCCGGGTTCACCATCGGCAAGCGGCTGACCGGCTTGCGGGTGATCAGGCTGGACCGGCAGCCAGTCGGCCTGGTTCGCGGGTTCATCCGGACGGCGCTGCTGATGCTCGTCGTTCCCACCCTGATGATGGACCGCGACCTGCGCGGCCTGCATGACAAGGCCGCCGGGACCGTCGTCGTCCGCGCCTGAGCGGTCGAACTAGCGCGTCCTCGGCCGCGGCGCTTTCGGCATCCGCGCCGTCCTCGGGATGGGGCCCTTGGGCATCTGCAGTTGCTGCGGCAGCGCGTTGAGCCGGTAGTTCAGATCGGCGACCGTCTGCCCGGTGAGGTTGCGCGGCAGCCCCATGATCTTCTTCTGCAGCTGCCTGATCGGTACCTGGCCATCGCCGTCACCGACCTGGAAGTCGTAGATCGGCACCTGGCCGGCGATCCTGGAAATCCGCTTCTTCTCCGCGGCGAGCAGGCTTGGCAGCCTGGTCGGCGAGCCTTCCCCGACCAGGATCACGCCGGGGCGGCCGACGGTGCGGTGCACAACGTCCATGTTCCGGTTGGCGGCGATCGCGGGCGTCGTAGTCCAGGCACCTCGCATGTTCTGCAAGACCGCCGCAGCGGCGCCCGGCTGGCCGGCGATGGCGTCGTACTGCGCCTGCTGCGCGAACCTGCCGAATAGCAGCATCGCGGCGAGCAGCCCGAGCAGCACGCCGGGCGGGATCAGCACCGCCAGAAGGTGCGTCAGCAGCCCGATCAGGACGAAGACGACGATGATTCCGAGCCCGGCAGCCGCGACGATCGGCAGGGCCCTGGGGTTCTGCTTGCGCACGATGCCCACGACCATGCGGATCTGCTTGATCCGGCCCATCGATGCGGGATCATCGGGGTTCGATGCCTTGGCACCGCGCTTTCTCACCATGATGGCGAGGATACCGGTCCGGCCCGGCGCTGCATCGCCTGGCGGTAGAGCCGTCCTGCCCGGTAGGACGACCGCACCAGCGGGCCAGACTGCACCCCGGAAAATCCCAGTTCGGTGGCCTCCTCGGCCAGTTCGGCGAACTCCTCAGGCGGCACCCAGCGGTCGACGGGATGGTGCCGCGCCGACGGTCGCAGGTACTGGGTGATCGTGAGCAGCTCGCAGCCCGCCGCGCGCAGGTCGGCCATCGCCTGGCTGACCTCCTCGCGGCGCTCGCCCATGCCGAGTATCAGGTTCGATTTGGGAACGAGCCCGTCGGCGCTAGCCGCCGTCAGCACGTGCAGCGACCTGTCGTAGCGGAAGGCCGGCCTGATGCTGCGGAAGATTCGCGGCACGGTCTCGACATTGTGTGCGAGCACCTGCGGCCTGGCGGAGAACACCTCGGCGAGCTGCCCGGCGTCGCCGTTGAAGTCGGGGATCAGCAGCTCGACGCCACAGCCGGGCACCGCCCGGTGTATTTCCCGGCAGGTCTGCGCGTACAGCCACGAACCGCCGTCGGGCAGGTCGTCGCGGGCCACGCCGGTGACCGTGGCGTAGCGCAGCCCCATGGCGGCGACGGACTCGGCGACCCGGCGCGGCTCGTCGGTGTCAAGTGCGAGGGGCTTACCCGTGGCGATCTGGCAGAAATCGCACCGCCTCGTGCATTGGTCGCCGCCGATGAGGAAGGTGGCCTCGCGGTCCTCCCAGCATTCGAAGATGTTCGGGCAGCCTGCCTCCTCGCACACGGTGTGCAGGCCTTCGCTGCGGACCAGCCGCTTGAGCTCGGTGTACTCGGGTCCGGTGCGCAGCCTCGTCTTGATCCACGGGGGCTTGCGCTCAATCGGTACCTCGCTGTTGCGTGCCTCGATGCGCAGGAGCCGACGCCCGTCGGGAGCAAGTACCACGTCCCCAGCCTAATGCAGCCGCCCTCGGCTAGCGGCGCTGAGGAAATCCTTAGGGTTACCCCAGGTTCCCTTGAGCAGATATGGAGGCAATGGCCAGAGAGCCGACAGTGCCAGTGCAGCGCGGCAACCGAGTATCGAACTGTAACCGATCCAGTGCGACTAGCAAACTCGGTATAGCTGAAAGGGATGAGCATCGTGGAAGGCCAGTACGCGCCCTACGATCCCATGCAGCCGCCGCCCCCGCCGCCGGCCTGGTATCCGGCAGCGGCATCGGGCGGCCAGGAAGGTGGCGGAGGCGAGCAGCCGCACGGCCCGCGCAAGCGTCGTCGCGGCCCGGTGATTGCGGCCGCGGCCGTAGCGGTCGCGCTGGCCGCAGGCGGGACCGCGTGGGCCACCGTCGGCTCGTCGGGTCCGATGAGCACAGCGCAGATCTCGAGCCGGATCGCCCCCGGCCTCGTGGACATCACCTCGACCCTGGGTTACCAGAACGGCGCGGCAGAGGGCACGGGGATGGTGCTCACGTCGACCGGCGAGGTGCTGACCAACAACCACGTGATCGAGGGCGCCACCTCGATCAAGGCCAGGGACGTCGGCAATGGCCGCACGTACACGGCGAAGGTCGTGGGCTACAGCGAAAGCGACGACGTCGCGGTGCTGCAGTTGCAGGGCGCGTCCGGACTGAGCACGGTATCGCTCGGCAGCTCGTCAGGCCTGAGCGCCGGGCAGAAGGTCGTCGCGCTTGGCAACGCGGAGGGCAAGGGGGGCGAGCCGGCGGTCGTCACGGGCAGCATCACGGCACTCGCCGCGACAGTCACGGCACAAGACGACAGCAGCGGCAACGCCGAGCACCTCACGGACATGATCCAGACCAATGCGGACATCGAGCCGGGCGACTCCGGCGGCCCGCTGGTCAACACCTCCGGTCAGGTGATCGGCATGGACACGGCGGCGTCGACCAGCAACTCCACGCAGTTCGGCACGACGGCAGCGACGAGCACGATCGCGTTCTCGATCCCCATCAACAGGGCCATCTCGCTGGCCGACCAGATCGAGGCGGGGACCTCGTCGGACATCGTCCACATCGGCGGGACGGCCTTCCTCGGGGTCGAGGTGTCGTCCGCCTCGTATAGCTACGGGTCCAGCGGCGTGGCGGTGGAAGGAGTCGTGCCGGGCACCGCGGCGGCGGGCGCTGGCCTGGCACAGGGGGACACGATCCTGTCGGTCGGCGGGCACGACGTCAGCTCCGCGTCGGACCTGCAGAGCGTGCTGCAGCGCTACAGCCCAGGCCAGAAGGTCACAGTGCAGTGGGTTGACTTCGCTGGCACTACGCAGAGCGCGACCGTCACGCTGGGCACTGGTCCGGCTGACTAGCGGTTCTCAAGGCCCGGAGTCCGCAGGGCCCGGTACGGCACGTGAAGTGCCGTCCTGGGCCCTGCGGCTCCGGGCTTTGCGCTGCTTGCGCTAACCGGGGACGGCTGCGGCGCCGTCGATGAGTATCCGCAGGCCGAGTTCGAAGCGGGCGTCAAGCATGCTGGCGTCGTCGGCCGGCGGCCCCGCGCTGGCCAGCCCGGCCACGTGCGGATACTCACCGGAAGCTAGCCGCGCTTGGCCGAAGTCGGCGCGGGCGGACGTCGCTGGCTGCGGCACGCCGGTGCCCGGGGTCGCCAGCCTGGCTGCGTGCAGCAGGTGCCCGGCGATGTAGTCGTCGACGATAGCCAGCAAGTCGAGCCTGGCCGCCGTGTCGAGCGGGGCTCCGGCCACGGCGGCGAGGCTTTGTTCGAGGTGGCGCAGGCCGCCCGGTCCGGCAACGGCAGGTTGCGCGGCCTGGATGCCTTGCAAGACGCGGACGGCCCACGGGTGGCGCAGGTATGCGGCGCGCGTATGCCGCGCGACCAGGGCGAGCGCTGCGCGCCAGTCGGCCGGCAGGGGCTCGGGCGCTAGCGCCTCGCCGAGGATCGCGTCGTCGATGAGGACGAGCAGGTCGTCCTTGGTCTGGATGTACCGGTAGAGGCTCATGGTCCCGGCGCCGAGCGCGGCTGCTATCCGGCGCATCGAGACAGCCTCGAAGCCTTCGGCGTCGGCGATGGCGAGCGCTGCCGCGGCGATCCGATCGCGGCTGAACCGCGGGTTGCGCGCGGCCGGCTCGGGCCGCGCCCAGATCGTGGCGGCGACCGTGCGGTTTGCGGCTACCACTGTTCCTCTGTTGTACGTGGTGTAGAGTACATCGTACGCAAGAGCGTACATCGTACGTAGACGAGCTGGCCAGGCGGCGCGAGGTAGGACTAGATGCTGACGACGATTCGGCGACTGCACCGGATGCTGATCGACCGGCTGGCAGAAACCCGCTGGCTGAAGGGCCGGGCGGGCGCCAACGCGCAGTGGGTCCACTACGAATGGCACGCGAGAGCGGATGCGGCGGCCCGTGCGCGGGCAGCGGACTGGCACTCCCGGGCGCGAGCCAGGGCGGATCGGCTGGCCAGCCGCAGGCCGCCACGGACAATGCGGCGTCTCCAGGCTGCAATAGGCGGGGCTCGCCGGTGCGGCGACCGTTAGGGGTCCGCACCCGCAGCGGCAAGACCTAACCCGGCGGCGACCGCCGCGGCGGCTGCCTTCGCTACCGTCTCGACCAGCGAGATGCCGGAGTACTCGCTCGCGTTGTCGTCCGACAGGACTGCGATCAGCATCCGCTGGTGGTCGTGCACGACCTCGCCGATGCTGTTGATCTCCCACAGGTAGGGGTTCGGCAGCCAGCCGTTCTTGACCATGAAGCGAGTGCCTGCATCGGCCGCCGCCGGGACACCCCACTGCTGGTCCGCCTCGACCTGGCCCATCAGGCCCTGGATGTACTCCTGTGACGCGGCTGACAGCACGGACGGCCGGGTGAAGACCAAGCGGAGCAGCCGGATCTGGTCGTCGACCGTGGTGGTCGTCAGGCCCCAGTACCCGTCCGTGCCCACCGTCGTCTCGGTCAGGCCGAATACGCGGTTTGCCGCGTCAATCGCCGCCGCGCCGCCGACCTCGTCGTACAGGGCACTCGCCGAGTCGTTGTCGCTGTTCTCGATCATCGTGGTCGCGAGCCACTGCTGCCCGGCGGTGAGCGGCTGACCGCTCTGCTGTGACTGGTACAGCAGGGTCGCCAGGATGTCGACCTTCACGATGCTGGCGGTCACGAACTCCTGCCCGCCCCGGCAGGAACCCAGCGTGCCTGCGGACAAGTCGTCGACCGCGACGGCCACGTGGTCGTCGTCGTCGCGGACCAGCGGCGCCACCGCCGCGGCCAGCAGCTGCTGGGCCACGACGGTCAGGTCGGGCCTGGCCCGCTGCCTCTTCGGCCGCGATCGGATCCGGGCGCGGACCTCGGCGGCGTGCGCACGTGCGACGACCATCTGAGTCACCGGCCTGGTCGCGCCAGCGCCCCCGATGGCGAGCAGCAACACCAGAACAGCGGCGATAGACGCGTTCCGGCGCATGCCGGGTAAACATAGACACAAAAGCTGAACGCTGATTCGCGACCCGCCGAGGCTTTGCTCAGGCTTCACGATGTCGCTGCTTACGTACACCCGGCGGTATTGAGGTGACGACGCCGCAGGGCGTCCGGGAAGATAGATCACATGCCTAGCCAGTTCGACCCGCCGTCAGGAACCCGCGACTTCCTCGCCGCCGAGGTGGAATTGCGCGAGCACGTCTTCGGCCGGATCGGGTCCGTCTACTCGAGGTACGGGTTCGAGCCGCTCCAGACCCCGGCGTTCGAGCGGCTCGACGTGCTCCTCGGCAAGTATGGCGACGAGGGCGAGAAGCTTATCTTCAAGATCTTGCGGCGCGGTGAGCACGAGGCATCCGGCGAGGCGGACCTTGCCCTCCGATACGACCTGACTGTCCCGCTCGCAAGGGTGGCC
This sequence comes from Streptosporangiaceae bacterium, assembly GCA_030040415.1. Classification (GTDB taxonomy): domain Bacteria; phylum Actinomycetota; class Actinomycetes; order Streptosporangiales; family Streptosporangiaceae; genus JAJYUU01. The sequence goes on from JASHTT010000363.1 coordinate 7,247, forward strand.
GCCGCGTACGGCAGCCAGTTGCCGACCCCCTACAAGCGGTACGCGATAGGTCAGGTCTGGCGCGCTGACCGCCCGGGCAAGGACCGTTACCGGGAGTTCGCGCAGTGCGACCTCGACACGCTCGGCTCGCCGTCGCTTCTCGCCGACGCTGAAACGCTGTGCGCGCAGTACGACGCGCTGACCGAGGTCGGCCTGCCAGAGTTCAGTTTCCAGCTCAACTCGCGTCGGGTGCTGGCCGGTCTGCTCGTCGCGTACGGCGTTCCAGAAGACCTTGGCGCGGGCGTACTGACGTCGCTGGACAAGCTGGACAAGCTGGCGCCCGCCGATGTCATTGCGGAGCTGGCAGGACGCGGCCTCGCGCCAGAGCAGGCCAGCGAGATCGTGACCGCGCTGACCGCGCCAGACTCGACCGATAGGCTTCGAACGGCGCTGGCCAAGACCGACGAGGGAACGGCCGGCCTGGACGAGGTCGACACCGTGCTGTCGTTTGTGGCGGCGCAGATACCGGGAGACCGGATAGCGTTCACGCCGAGGATGGTCCGTGGCCTCAGTTACTACACCGGCCCGGTCTGGGAGATTCTCGCGGCGGGAGTGTCCGGCTCGATCGGCGGCGGCGGCCGCTACGACGGCCTCATCAGGCAGCTTGGCGGACCCGACGTGCCGGCCACGGGCGCGGCCCTCGGCATCGAGCGGATCGTGTCGCTGGTGTCCGGCAGCGACTCGCTCACGCGCAGCCGCATCGATGTCGCGGTCACGGTGATGCGCGAAGACCTCGCGGTGCAGTCGTTTGAGCTGGCCGCCCGGGCGCGCGCCGCCGGACTGCGCGCGAGTGTGTACCTCGGCTCGTCGGGCAAGCTCGGCAGGCAGCTGAAGTGGGCAAGCGACAGCGGGGCGCGCTGGTGCGCGATCTACGGTGACCAGGAACTCGAGCAGGGCACGGTCACGGTTCGCGACATGGTCAGCGGCGAACAGACGCCGGTGCCGCTGGCGGAGTTCGGCAGCTACCTGGCGGACGCTGCTGCCCGGGGCGAGGCCTGAGCGGCGTGGCTGAGCCGAGCCGTCTGCAGGAGGAAGCCTGGCACGCGAGCCTGCCTGGCGTCGTGGTGTCGGCTGCCGCGCTGATCGGCGACGGCGCGGACCGCGTGCTGCTGGTCAAGCCCAACTACCGGAACCACTGGCACCTGCCCGGCGGCATCTGCGAGTTCGGCGAGGCGCCGCACGTAGCTTGTCGGCGGGAGGTTGGCGAGGAGCTGGGTCTCGAGGTGCCGGTCGGCGAGATGCTGGCCGTGGACTGGATCGGAGCAGAGTCCAGGTACGGGGAGGGCGCGCGGCCGCACATCCACTTCGTGTTCCACGGCGGGACGCTGGCAGACACGAGCGGCATCGTGTTGCAGGCCGAGGAGCTCGACGACTGGCGGTTCGTGCCGGTCGGCCAGGTCGGCGAGTACCTGCCCGGCCGGGCCGTGCCGAGAGTAACCGCTGCCGTCGGTGCACGCCAGGACGGCTTCGCCCGATACGTGGCCGCGCCGCGCCGCTGACCGGGTGTCGGCTACCCCGGGTTGTTGATCAGCTGGCAAGCGGTACAGCGGCGGCTGGCAGGTCCGGCGGCTGGCCGTCGATTGTGCGGACGGTCCTCGCACCAAACGCGCTTGCCAGCTGACGCTGCACGACGGGCAGCGCTTCGGCGACGCTGACGCGGTGGCGCGCCTGCACGGACAGCGACGTGACGCCCGCGTCGCGGATGCCGCACGGCACGATCTTGTCGAACCAGGCAAGGTCGCAATCGCAGTTCAGCGCGAAGCCATGCATGGTGACGCCGCGGGCGACGCGTATCCCGATGGCGGCCACCTTGCGATCGGGCTCGCCGGGCCGGGTCACCCAGACTCCGCTGCGGCCCTCGACGCGGCCCGCCTGGACACCAAGGTCCGCGCAGACGCCGATGAGTGCCTGCTCGACGAGCCGCACGTAACCCACGACGTCGATCGGCTGGGGCAGAGCGACGATTGGGTAGCCGACGAGCTGCCCCGGTCCGTGCCAGGTGATCTTTCCGCCGCGGTCGGTCTCGATGACCGGGGCACCAGGATTGCCCACCGGCCGGTCCAGCGGGTCTGTCCGCTTGCCCGCGGTGTAGACCGCCTGGTGCTCAAGCAGCAGGCAGGTGTCACAGGTCTGCCCGGCGACACGCTGGCCATGGACTCGCCTCTGCAGGTCCCAGGCCCGCTCATAGTCCACGGCGTCGGCGCCGAAGCCAACGCGGGCGAACAGCAGTTCGTCATGCACAGGGCCAGCCTATCGTCCTGACGTGGCCGAACTCCTCGCATAGACGCGATATAGCTTGACGCAGGATCGCGATAGTACGTATGGTCGTGGCACCCGCCGCAGCTACTGCGAACGACCCGAGGAGTCACCGGGGGGCGCATGGACCCGATCGAGATCTTGACGGCACTGGCATCTCCGGACGGCAGGGCCGATCCGTATCCCTATTACGCGGCCCTGCACGAACTGGGCGAGGCGGTCCCGCTGGGACCGGAGACCGTGATAGCCGTGGGCTACGACGCGATCAACTCGGT
>JASHTT010000364.1 GCA_030040415.1 Streptosporangiaceae bacterium
CACGGACCGGGCGTTCCGCATTGGTCAGCGCAGGGACGTGCAGGTACGCAAGTTCGTCTGCGTCGGCACTGTCGAAGAACGGATCGACGCCATGATCGAGGAGAAGAAGGCCCTGGCCGAGCGCATCGTCGGCACCGGCGAGAGCTGGCTGACCGAGCTGTCGGTGGCGGACCTGCGCCGGGTTGTAGACCTGTCACCGGAGGCGGTGTCGTCGTGACCGAACCCTGGGACGACCGGTTCTACCCATCGTCGCGGCCGCGTAAGGCGGTCGGCGGGATCAAGGCGCGCAGCAAGCGCGGCGCGATCGGCGAGCAGTGGTGGTCGCGCCGGTTCATCGACGTACTCGAGTCGTTCGGCATGAAGTCCAGGCTGTCCAGGGGGCGGAACTACGCCAGGTCCGGTCAGGTGCTCGGGTTCGAGATCTCGTCCGGCTACGTGACCGCGCAGGTCCAGGGTTCCCGGATCAAGCCGTACCGAGTCCGGCTGCAGGTGCTCCCGCTTACCAGCAAGCAGTGGCGGCGGGTCGAGCAGGAACTGGCGGGCCGGGCGCTCTTCCGCGCCAGGCTGCTGGCCGGCGAGATGCCCGCCGAGATCGAGGACGTGTTCGCCGCCTGCGGTACGCCGCTGTTCCCCAGGTCCGCGCGCGATCTTGAGATGACGTGCTCGTGCCCGGACTGGGAGGTGCCGTGCAAGCACCTGGCGGCCGTCTGCTACGTGCTGGCCGAGGAATTCGATGACGATCCGTTCGCCATGCTGGCATGGCGGGGTAAGAGCAGGAACGACCTGCTGGCGGCGCTGCGGCGGCAGGCCGGCCCGGGTGGCGCGGCTGCGGGAACCTCGGCCGGCCTCGCTGCCCGGCCGCTGATCGATGTCATCGACCGGCCGCTCTCGGACTGCACGACCGCGTTCTGGTCCTCTGGATTGAGCCCGGCCCGGCTGCGCGCGCTGCCGCCTGCCGCCCCGGCACCTGCTGACCTGCTGCTGCGCGGATTCGAGCCGCCACCCATCCAGGTGGAGGGGCAGGACCTGGCGACGCTGCTGCGTCCCGCGTACGAGCTGATGGCCGACCAGCGCGACCCGGATCCAGCCGGTCTCGGCACCAGCGACAAATCTGGTTGAATAGTGCCATGTTCATCCGGGACGCCCGATACGAAGAATTCCCTGAGATCGGGGACCTCCGCGTCGCGGCGTACCTGGCAGACGGCTTCCTCCGGCCGAACTCCGGCTATGCCCCCCGGCTGCGCGCCCTCGGCGCCGACGGCGTCGGCCTTGTCCTGGTCGCCGTGGCCGGCGAGGGACAGGAGAGGGCGAGCGAGGCCGCCGATGCCACGACGCCCTCGATTATCGGCACCGTCATGCTCCAGCCGTGGCCGGACGGCGGTGAGATCGTGACCAGCCCCGACGAGGCCGAGATCAGGGCACTGGCGGTGTCGCCGCAAGCGCAGAGCGCCGGGGTGGGCCGCGCGCTAGTGGCGGCGGTCGTCCAGCGGGCGGCCCGCGAAGGGGTCAAGCACCTGCTGCTGAGCACGCAGCCGGAGATGAAGCGCGCGCACCACCTCTACGAGGACGCCGGTTTCGTCCGGTTGCCCGAGCGTGACTGGGCGCCTGAGCCGGGGATCAACCTGCTGGTCTACGGCAAGAAGCTCGGCGCGGACGGTTAGCCAGGCGGACCACCGGGTCCCCGTCGGCCGACGGTTTGCCCGGCGAGGTTCACATCTGGGTCAGGGTGCCAGCCTAATAAGCGCTCGCGCACGACTGGCTCGCTGACCCGTAGGGTAGGGACAACAAAAGCGCATGACGAGCGGCGTGAGCCGCCAGCGAGCCGAGGAGCGAGGATTCGTGGTAGGTGAGACGCTGCCCGAGGTGGCGGCTGCCAGCGTGCCCGACGGAGCCTGGCTGCTGGACGTGCGGGAACCCGACGAGTGGGCCGCAGGCCATGTCCCGCAGGCAAGGCATATCCCGCTTGGCCAGCTCGGCAACAGGGCCAACGAGGTGCCGCAGGATCAGGACGTCTACGTGATCTGCCGGTCCGGCGGGCGTTCCGGGCGGGCGACGGAGGCGCTGAACGGCGCGGGCTGGCAGGCGATCAACGTCGCAGGCGGCATGCAGGACTGGGCAGCGGCGGGCCGGCCGATGGTCGCGGAGTCCGGCGCCGAGCCGTACGTCGCTTGACCAGGCCAGCATCTCCGCAGCGCCACGGATCGTCGCGCCATAGGGCGTCGGGCGATAGCCCGTCGCCGGACGCGGCGACGCACCATGCGGTGATGCGCCCCGTGGCCTAAGGTCAGCGCGCCAAGCGCACGACCGCCCGATCGGACGACAAGTACTCCAGGCCGACCATCGGCGCGAGGTCGGCGAGCATCAGCTCGAACATCGGCGATGCGTCTTGCAACGCGAACTCCATGTGGCCGAACGCCTCGAGGCTGACCGTCCCGTAGAGCAGCACCCAGCATCGCAGGAACGTCTGCAGGGCCCCGAGCGGCAGATCGGATCCGACTATTTCACGATAACGGCGGAGCTGGTTTCGCAACGACGGCTGGATTTCATCGTCGGCTGGGATCGCGAACGGCCGCTTACGGTACAGGTTGCCGAAAAGCTCGAGGAACACCTGGCCGAACTGGTACCCGCAGTCGACCGTCGGGTCCGCGCTCATCTCATGCAGCACCTCGAGCCCTGGCAGCGGGCTACCGAAGATCATGCTGAACTCGGGCACGTGCTCCAGTGTCCAGGCGCGGAACTCCCGGCAGCCGGCGATCAGCATGGCACCTAGCACCTCGTCCTCGCTGCGGCCCGCGGGGCCTACGTGCACCGCGTGGATCGCGCCGCGCACGTGGTCGGCGAGGTCGGTGAAGATGTCGGCGACCAGGTGCCTGAGCAGCTCGTCGTGGCTGTCGAAATACCGGTAAAGCGCGGGCGCCGTCATGCCCATCTCACGCGCGATCGCGCGCAACGTCACGGCCGTGGGGCCCTGCTCCACGAGCAGCCTGCGCGCCGTCTGCAGGATCTCCTGCGTCGTCGCGGCCCTGACGCGATCACGCCTGCTGAGCGCCTGGACCATACCCGGCTTCCTCGTCTCGTGCTGTGGCTCGACATCGACATGGGACTTGACAATCGTAAACAGTGTATGCCAAGTTTACGGAGTAAACTCTTTACGCCGTTAACCCAAGCAACAGTGTATCCGTGGGGGAAGGCATGTTCGAGTCCTGGGGACGAATCGTCTTCCGCAGGCGCCGGCTGGTGCTGGCGATAGCGGCTCTCGGCGTCGTCGCGGCCGCCATTTGGGGAACGGGTGTCATTCCCCTGCTGCAGTCCGCTGGCGGATTCGCGCCACCGGCCAGTCAGAGCCAGCAGGAGGCGAATATCGCCGCGACGGCATTCGGCCGGAACGCCGACGACGTCGTGCTGCTGTACACCAGCAAGAACCTGACAGTTAGGTCGGCGGCCTACAAGTCCGCGGTGGCCGCGTCGCTCGCTGCCCTCCCGCGCGCTGAGGTGGTCTCCGCGCAGACGTACTGGTCGACCGGCTCGGCGCGGTTCGTCAGTTCGACCGGGCGGGTGACGTACGCGGTGCTCGGCCTGGCCGGCAGCACCGACGCTGCGAAGATCAACAGCTTCGACGCCATCAAGGGTGACATCTCCGCGCCCGGACTCACCGTCCAAGCGGGCGGCCAGATCCCGACCTACGCGGCGATCAACGCCGAGGTAAGCAGCGACATCGGCAGGGCCGAGGCGATCTCGCTGCCGGTGCTGCTCGTCCTGCTGCTTGTCATCTTCGGCAGCCTGGCCGCAGCGAGCCTGCCGCTGGCCGTCGGCGGCATCGGCATTATCGGCTCGTTCGCGGCGCTGCGGCTGCTGACGCTGGCCACCCCCGTATCGATCTACTCGATCAACATCACCACGATTCTCGGCCTCGGCCTTGCCATCGACTACGGGCTGTTCATGGTCGGCAGGTTCCGCGAGGAACTGCGACGGCAGCCGACCGTCGAGCTGGCCGTCGCCCGCACCGTGGCCACGGCCGGCCGCACGGTCGCGGTCTCCGGGGTGACGGTCGCGATGGCGCTCGCCAGCCTGCTGTTGTTCCCCGAGGTGTTCCTGCGCTCGATGGGCTACGGCGGCGTGGCGACAGTGCTCGTCGACATGCTCGCCGCGCTGACCGTGATGCCCGCGCTGCTGAGCGTGCTCGGCCACCGGGTGAACGCCCTGAGTATCCGCAGATCCGTGCAGCGGCCGAGAACCCGTGAAGGCAGCGGAGCCTGGTACCGGCTGGCGCGCAGCGTGATGCGGGCGCCGCTTGCCTATGCGGCCGTGATCGTGCTCGCGCTGCTTGCCCTGGGCACGCCGTTCCTGTCCATTAACTGGGGCGGGACGGATGCGCGGGCGCTGCCGGCTGGCGCGGAGGCCAGGGTGGTCAGCGAGGCGCTCAGCCGCGACTTCCCCGGCAACGTCGGCGCGCCAATCGAGGCCCTGGTGCAATTCCGCGGTCCGGTGCCCGGCCCGCAACTGACCAGCTATGTCGCCCGGCTTGACCGGGTGCCGGGCGTGCTTGGCGCAGAGGTCACCGGCACGCGCGGCGACCTCGCCCGGATCGACATGGGTTACGCGCCCGACCCCGTCTCGGCGCAGGCGCGGCAGATCGTTGAGCGCGTGCGCGCGGTCGGCCCGCCAGCGGGCGCCCGGGTGTACGTCGGCGGTGAGACAGCGCAGCTTGTCGACGAGCTGTCCAGCCTGTCCGCGACGCTGCCGTGGATGGCGCTGGTGATGGCCGGCGCGACGTTCATGCTGCTCTTCCTCGCCTTCGGCTCCGTGGTGCTGCCGGTGAAGGCCATCGTGATGAACGTGCTCTCGCTGTCGGCAACCTTCGGCGTGGTGGTGTGGATTTTCCAGCAGGGTCACCTCTCCGGCCTGCTTGACTTCTCGCCAACCGGCAACATCGACCCAACGATGCCGATCCTGATGCTCGCGATCATCTTCGGGCTGTCGATGGACTACGAGGTGTTCCTGCTGTCGCGGATCCGCGAGCGGTACGACCAGACCGGCGACAACACCGAGGCGGTGGCCGCCGGGCTGCAGCGGACCGGCGGAGTCATCACGAGCGCTGCGCTGCTGCTGGTGATCGTGATCGGCGCGTTCTCCGCGTCAGGCATCACGTTCATCAAGCTGATGGGCATCGGCATGATCGTTGCCCTGGTCGTGGACGCCTCGGTCGTCCGGGTGCTGCTGGTACCCGCCGTCATGCGGCTGCTCGGCGAGGCCAACTGGTGGGCGCCGCGGCCGCTGCGCGGGCTCTACGCGCGGTATGGCATCCGCGAGTCCGATGCAGGCAGCCGCCCGGCTCCGCAGGCTGCTGCCGTGACCTCGGGCGGTGCCCGGACCGGCTAAAGCGGACCGGGCTTGCGTGTTCCCGGTGACAGAATCCAACCCATGACCTTTCAAGGCTGGCCGGACGAGGCGCTCGACTTCTTCGACGGCCTCGAAGCCGACAACTCCAAGACGTACTGGCAGGCGCATAAGCACGTCTACGAGGCCAGCGTGCGCGGGCCGATGGCCGAGCTGCTCGACGAGCTCGCGCCGGAGCACGGCGACTTCAAGATCTTCCGGCCCTATCGCGACCTCAGGTTCAGCAGGGACAAGTCGCCGTACAAGACGGAGATCGCCGGGGTACTCGGCAACGGTTACGTGCGGCTGTCGGCGGACGGCCTGGGAGTGGGCAGCGGCATGCACGTGATGGACAGCGGGCAGCTCGAGCGGTACCGCAAGTCCGTCGACGCGGAACCGAGCGGGTCACAGCTCGAGCAGCTGATCGACGGCATCCGCCGGCACGGCATCGAGGTGCACGGCCACGACTCCCTGAAGTCGGCGCCGAAGGGCTACAGCCCTGATCACCCGCGGATCGAGATGCTGCGCTGGAAGGGACTGGTCGCGTGGCAGCAGTGGCCGATCGAGCCATGGCTGGCTACTGCCGCGGCCAAGGAACGTGTCGCTAGCTTCCTCGCGATTGCACGCCCGCTCAATGACTGGCTCGGCGAGCACGTGGGCGGTCCTTCCTAGCCGGAGGACCGCGGCGCCCCCGTCATCTCAGCCGGGGCCGTCAGGGCCCGGAGCCGTCAGGACGCGGAGCACTCAGGGCACAGGCCGAACAGCTCGACCGTGTGCCCGATGTCGGTGAACCCTGCCTCGGCGGCGACCTGCTCGGCCCAGTGCTCGACGGCCTTGCCTTCGACCTCGACGCTGCGCCCGCAGTTGCGGCAGGTGAGGTGGTGGTGGTGGGCGTCGGTGCGGC
>JASHTT010000365.1 GCA_030040415.1 Streptosporangiaceae bacterium
AGGGCGGGCCGCCGATGGCCACCCACTTCACGTCGGGTGCCTCGGCCTGGCTCATCACCAGCCGGCCCCACGGGACGCCGCCCCACGGCCACCGGTCGCGGGCGGCCTCGGCCATGACCCACCAGCCGGCCGCGGTGAGCGGCCACGTGCGCATCCGCAACAGCAGCCACAGACCGATGGCCAGGACCATGAAGATCACAGCCTCGCCGAGGGCGAGCGCCGGCCAGGCGAACCAGAGCACGTTGATGACCCAGGAGAACAGCGGCAGGAAGAACGCGAGGCCGAACAGGAAGCTAGCGGCGAGCGCGACCCGCAGCCGCTGCTGCCGGAGCGCGATGATCAGCAGCGCCGGGCCGACGGCCGCCAGCGGCCAGAACCCGATCGGCGGGAACGCCGCGTACAGCGCCAGTCCGCCGGCCAGCGCGGCGATCAGGGCCAGCCACGTTGGTGCCTTGCGGGCCGCTGTCGCTCGTGCCGCAGGCGCCGCCGTCGCCGGCGTGGCCTGGTTCGGGCTGGTCAGCCGCACGGTGCCTCCGCAGCGCCTCGGTGTTCCTCCTGACCTGTGAGCGTAGCCGCTAGCGCCAGGACCGGCGCTCGCGCTGGACCCCGGCCACCGGCCTCGCGGCGATGTCGGCTGGCTCGGGGCGCTCCCGGCGCCCACGTGATTGGCAGTCCGGCCAATAGAGGATTGGCCGGGAGCCTAAGTGGGTATGGCCGCTGTCCCAACCCTGGCGATCCGGCTCTCGGTGCGTGGCGGGTGTTGCAGGTGGCGGCAAGGGGCATGACTTAACAGCAAAATGCAGGTTGCATTTTGGCCACTAGTGGGATTGCAGCTATTGACCGTGATAACGTCGTCACCGTCCGTTTGGCAGCGAACCGGCAATTGCCCTCTTTACGGCATGATTGTGGGGTCGGGCTCGTGGTAAAGATCCGTTACAGGGAGCTACCAGCCGGTTTACATGTCGATGCCAAGACGCATGGCGGCGATACCGTCGTCTACCTTCTGCCCGGCTTAACGGCCGCCGAACGGCGGGTGGCGCTGAGCAGGGTCCGGAGTCTCGGCCGTATGGGCCACGGCCAGCGATTGTCCGCGATGAGCATGATGGTGGCCGTCGGCGTCGACCGGGTCAGGACAACCGCGAGCAATGGCGCGGCAGCTATGCGCAGGCACCCGATTCTGCTGCTTCCGTCCCTGGTCGTCATGGCCGGCACGTTCTTTGCGCTGGTCTCGCTGCTTGCCGCGACGCTGCATCTTCCGTCGGGCAAGGCTGGCGACGGTCACACGACGCGCGAGCCCGACGTCGTGCCACTCCTGCGCCTCGGCACCGAGTCGAAGGCCGGCCACCGGACGAGTCCGGACGGTGTCCTGGCCCGGAACGCCGCGGCACGAGTCCACCCGCGCCGCCCGTATCTGCCGCGACACGGCTACGGGCGCCGCGAGACGAACCCGGCAGTAGCTGGCTCAGCAGCTGACGGCAGTTGTGTCGAGTACGCCGTCTTCGGGATCTGCGAGAACAGCTAGCCTTAAGCCCGCTCTGGCGGCATGTCAGCGCCCCGGCACTTGTGCCGGCCCGCTGACATGCCGTTACGGCTGTGAGCCCGGGCCGCAATTGCGTTCAAGACTTCGACGCGGTGCATGCCGCATCCTGTTGCCTGGGCCAGGTTTGCGACAAAGGGGAGTGACTGGTGAGCCGCCGCGGCTGGCTGCTGTTCGCAGCGATGAGCGTGATCTGGGGCGTTCCCTATCTGCTGATCAAGGTGGCGGATGGTGGCGTCGCGCCGCCGGTCCTCGTGCTCGTCAGGGTCACGATCGGCGCTGCGCTGCTGCTGCCGGTCGCCATCCGGCGGCGCGAGCTTGGCGTGCTCCTGCCGCACTGGCGGTGGCTGGTCGTGTTCGCGCTGACCGAGATCGCTGTCCCCTGGCTGCTGCTGTCCGAGGCCGAGACCAGGTTGTCGAGTTCGCTCAGCGGGCTGCTAATCGCCTCGACCCCGATCGTCGCGGCGCTGCTGGCCTGGCTGACCGGGGGCGAGCGGCCGTCCGCTGTCCGCTGGGCCGGTCTCGGACTCGGGCTCTGCGGCGTCGGCCTGCTGCTCGGCAACGGCGCGGCGACCGGCGACTTCGGCGCGGTCGCCGAGGTGCTAGTGGTGGCGTGCTGCTACGCCACCGGCCCGCTCATCGCCGATCGCAAGCTTGCCGAGCTGCCCAAGGTCGGCATGACCGCGGCCTGCCTGGCCTTCGCTGCCGTCCTCTACGCGCCGCTGGCCGCGCTGACCTGGCCGTCCGCGGTCCCCGCAGCAAAGGTTCTCGGCTCGCTCGCCGGGCTCGCTGTCGTCTGCACCGCCGTGGCATTCCTCGGCTTCTTCGCGCTGATAGCGGAGGTGGGCCCGGCCAGGGCGACCGTGATCACCTACGTGAATCCTGCGGTCGCGGTCGCGCTCGGCGTGGGAGTGCTCGGCGAGCGGCTGACGCCGGCCATGATCGGGGCGTTCGCGGCGATCCTGGCAGGCTCGGTGCTCGCCACCCGCGCTGGAGCGCGGGTCCGGGAGGACAGCGCCGACGTAGCCCAGCTGGCGTCCCCGGGGGTCGGGCCGCCGGGCGC